>DUMD01000169.1 GCA_012840065.1 Clostridia bacterium | reverse complement strand
GGGTCAACACCGGTCCTATTCAAAAGTTCTTTAATAACGATTGCACCCAATTCTACCGCCGACACATCTTTTAGGCCGCCGCCAAAGCTTCCAATCGGAGTTCTTACGGCCCCTACAATTACCACATCCCGCATGTTTTAAATACCTCCCTCATTCAATTTTTTAAATTTTTCCTGAAGTTTAAATTTAACTAACTCAGGGACAAGATCATCAATGCAGCCCCCGAGGCTAGCTACCTCTTTTACTAGTGATGAACTAACATAGGAGTACTCGCATTTGGTAATTAAAAAAACTGTTTCTATACTATGATTTAATTTCTTATTCATTAAAGCCAGCTGAAATTCCAATTCAAAATCAGAGATTGCCCGCAATCCCCGCACAATAAATTTTGCATTCAACTCTTCTACCAAATTAACCAATAAACCGGAGTAACTCATAACCTTGACATTGGGAATATCCGCTGTAATTGCCTTTAATAATTCTACCCGTTCGTCCACGGTAAAGAGGGGTTTTTTATTCTGGTTATAAGCAATCGTAACAATTACCTCATCAAAAATAGTGGAGGCACGGCGAATTATATCAACGTGACCGTTGGTTACCGGATCAAAACTGCCTGGATAAACTGCTATCCGCATCAGAAACTACCCCCTAGCCCCTCTTATCTTTACCTAGGATTTTATATGCCTCTTCGATCAACTCATCACTAACTCCACTTACTGCCTGTACCGATTTTACTTCCGGGATTTCCGCTTTAAGCATATCTTCTACCACATACTTGAGAGTCTGTTGTGATGCCGGACAGCTACCACAGGCTCCTCTCAACTGAACTGAAACCTCACCTTCCGGTGTTACTCCTAGAAACTTAACGCTTCCACCATGGGCCGCTAACAAGGGGCTTATTTTCTTTTCAATCACTTGGATAATTTTTTCTTCCACCGTTAACCCTCCCTTTTTCTGTCTAGCGGTCACTCCCGTACTCGAAATTTGTCAAAACTTGCAATTAAGTGCTTAATTTATATTTGACATTTAAAAGTTAAAATCCTTTTTAATTTAGAATTTTTTTATAATTTTCTTTCCCCAAGATTTACTATTTTTTTTAAGTTTTAATGCCTTTTTTTCGACAAACCGGCAAAAAAAAGGCGGTTCTTTATCGAACCGCCTTTTTTTTTGTTGATTTCCATAAGGTTTTACTTATAGATCAGCTTCTGCTGGTTTCTTTTTAAATTCATCCCGTACACCAACTATGAGGTGGAGAATAATACCGCAGATGATTCCCCAGAGAGCTCCCCGGGAAGCCAAAACGAGACCCATAACTCCAGCAACACCCCGTTCTTCCTTGCTTTGTACCATTTCCATAGCTATATACATACAAGCAAAACCTTGCACAGTCAGCGTTAAAGAAAGACCAAGAGGAAGAATAGGCTGGAATAAAGTAAGTATTGGCATAAACAGAGAACCAACCCACATAGCCAGAATATAGGAAGCATCTCCGCCAAAAATACTGTCCATGCCTTTCCGGCCTTGTTTATACCGTTCAGCTATAGCGATAGTACCGCCACTCCACAATGGACCAGACAATGGAGCATAAGGAGAAACAAGTCCAAGAATTAGGTTCCGTACACCGGAAATAATGTTGGACCGGTTACCGTTAAAGTCGATAATTTCATCATCCCGATAGTTTTCCGCATCTTTAGTAACAACTTCAGCCAAAACAAAGTCACCAAATGCAATAATGTAAGCTGCGATAGCAGTTGGGATCGCATCAAGCCAAGTTGAAACTGGTGGCATTCCTACAGCAAAAATGGTATAACCGGAAATCAATTCACCAAACCGGTGGACAGGAATAAAACCTGATTGAATTTGAGGAACAGGAAGTTCTTTAACAATTATCCCAATAATAAAGGCCACAATCATGCCAGGAAGCATTCCGTATTTGGATAAGGCTTTGAGAAAGGCATTTTTATCCTTAGCCACAAAGAATTTCCAAGAATTCATAATCCAGTAGCAAATTAAAGTACCGATGATAATTGATACTTCTTTACCTACCATCCGGCCGGTCTTAGGATCAATAACGCTGATCATTGCCGCAACCCCGGCACCCAAAATAATCCCAGACTGCATGGAAACCGGCACATAACTCATAATCTTTTTAGCTAAACCGGTAATACCCATAAAAAGGAAAATAACTGCCATAATCAATTGTAAAGCAATAATTGCCTGGATCCTAGCCGGACCTGCCGGATAAGTTGCACCCCAGGCTGTTACCAGCGGAATAGCCGGGGTAATCCAGCCAGGGAACACAGGGTCGCCAAACATAGGATGAAGAATATATAAAAGACCGTTTAAGGCAACCATTAAAGTTGCTAATTCAAAAGGAACTCCAAGCATTTCCTGGTGGACTGCAATTGCACCCATAGGAACAGATACTAAAAAGATCCCCTGAATAGCCTCAGGCCACTCCCAGCGAAAATGAATAAAAGGAATCCG
>DUMD01000168.1 GCA_012840065.1 Clostridia bacterium | reverse complement strand
GCTTTGGTAATAACCTTTTTCAGACTCCTTTTCCAAATCCGCTTCTGCAAATTGGCAGGGTCCAAATCGTATCCGTGAATAGTTACAACGAAGGGCAGATTTAACCTGCGGGCAATTAACATTGCCGCATAACCATCAGGTAAAGCAGTATGAGCATGGATCAAGTTAAAGGGGAAATCCCCTCTTATTTTCTGGACCAACCTTTTTACAAATAGGTAATAGCTGAAAGGAATTAAAAACCGGGCCAGCTTTTTAGGCAAAACGGGGAAACGGGGATAAAAAACTTTAACCCCATTTATCTCAGCAGACCAGGCTACTTTTTTTAGCCCCTGCCATTTGGGTTTCCAACCAGCTAAAAAAAAGGGAACCCAGGGAAGAGGAGAAATTACTCTGACAGCACATCCCTGTTTGCTCATTTCTTCCACCTGCTGGGCAACAAAAAGACCGCTAATAGGGTTTTCCTTGTTTGGATATAAATGGGACAGAATTAATGCTTTAATTTTTTCTTCCTCCTTCCTCACGAAGAGATATATCCTCTTTAGCATAATTAAGCACTGCCAGGACAAGGGCAAATAAAAACCACATATAGCGTTGAGGTAAAAGAGAACTGGGACCTATACAGGCAATAGAAAAGCTGGCTAAAGATACAGTTAAAACTTCGGCCATCATCTTCAACCTTAAAATCCCACTATTTCTAATTACTTTTAGCAAATCCTTAACTAGGGATAAATAAAAATGTAGATAAGCAAGAAAGATAATAAGTCCATAGTTAACCAAGACTTCTAACCACCAATTGTGCAAATTAACTATTCCTCCTAAATCCTCTCCATACTTTGCCATATGCTGTTCAGCGTTTCCTACCCCTACTCCCATCAAATAATGTCTTCCTAGCTCCCGTAAACCGTAGATAATTAATCTCCCTCTTACATAGGCCGAGCCCCTATCTTCTTTGAGCTCCTGGGGAAGACCGTAAATCTGAGCAAAGACTGTTTTTGTTTTAACCCAAAAAGGCAGTTCCGGGTCCAGGGAAACCAACAAACCTATAATTACAATTCCAATCAGTAGCAAAATAACTAAAGTTTTCATGGTTTTCTTGGATTCACTCTTCCAGTTTAAAACTAGGAAAACCAATAAGCCTAGTAAAATAGCCAAAACATTGGCTCTGGACTCAGCCAATATAACAAGATATAGACCGGAACAATAAAGCAGACAGCCAATAATTTTATTGAACAAGCCTTTTTTATATTTCATTAAACCCAGGGTAAAAGGCAAATATAAGCTCAAGTAGGTTGAAAAATCATTAGGATTCCAAAAAACTGCACTTGGTCTGTTTAATTTATAAGCTTGATTATAAGTACCGACTACGGAAGTTCTCAAATGCCAACCGGTTAAAGTCTCTATTACTCCTAAGAGGCTAAAGCCCACCAAAATTAAAAAAATAATCCGATAAATTTTAACCATTTCTTTTTCTTCTTTTAAGTAAAAAGAGAAAAAGAAAATAAAACTAGTCATTCCAAGTAAAAAAGTCAGGTGCCTAAAGGCATCAGCAAAATTATCAACCCAAAGCAGGGACAAAAAAGCCCAACCCAGCCAGCCGGCAAAAAAAATAAAATAGCCTCTAATGTGAATCGGAATTTCTATTTTTCTCCTTCTTAAAAAGTAGGCAAGAAAAGCCAAGGCATGAAGGAGAAAAAAAATTTTAAAAGCAAATAGTTCAGGATAAGTCCTAAAGGCCAGGATGGGACCAAGAAAACCTGTTATGATAGTAAAATAAAACAATAATTTTAAATACCTCAAGTTATCACATCCCAACAAAATTGCCAGTTATTCTTTTAATAAAAGGTTAAGCTGATTTATTTCTGCTTGCATTCTTTCCTCCCAGGTCCAAAAATTTTTCTCCGCATATTCCTTGGCGGCTTTACCTAATTTCTCCCTTAAGTCCTTATTATTGATTAATTCTAAAACGTATTTGGGCAAATCCTTAAGCTGATCCATTTCCAGCAATATTCCATTCTCGTAATTTTTAATTATTTGGCCTGTGGTCCCATTATTCAGAGTAAGAATGCATTTCCCACAGCTCATGGCCTCTAAAAGAGGATTACCCACATTAGAAGAATCATAGAGGGAAACAAAAAGGTCAGCAGCATTTAAATATTCCTTTACTTCAACCTGGGGGACTGAACCGGCAAACTTTACATATTCTCTTATCTTCAACCTATCCACCAACGCTTCCAGGCTGGTTCTTAACTCACCGTCTCCAACCACCAATAATTGAACTTGCCTGCACTGCTTAACAATTTCCGGGAGGGCATTAATAATTCGATCTACCCTTTTCCACTTATGCAATCTGCTAACAGTAAGGATGACAAATTTATCCGGAGAAATGCCCAGCCTAGTTAAGAATTCCTCCCGATTAAAATTAGGAATGAACATATCTTTGTTCACTCCATTTTGCCAGAAACAAAATCTTTTCGGTTTAGCTTTAATTTTAGCTAAGACCTGGTCTTCCCGTTGGCCGTCATTAGTCATAATCATTAAGTCGGTCGGCGTCTTTAATGCTAGAATATGGTCCCAGGCCCTAACTTGCCACAGGGGCCTACCGATAAAAAAACCCAAAGTACTTCCTTGAAAGCGGGATACGGACTTAAGTTTAAACAGTTTAGCCAATAAATAAGCCACAGGAACTCCCATCAGCTCATAGCCATAAACCCAGTAAATCTTCTTTTTTCTCAACAAAGGCACGGCAAGCCAAAAAGCTGCCACTTGAAACCACAGCCACCAAAGGGCCTTGGCCAGAAAACCGATCTTTTTCAACCTAAACAATTTCTTAAACCAGGGACAGTCGAATTCCTTAATCAGAATTCCTTCCTTTCCTTTTAGCTGATCCCAATTAACCTTATTGCCTGTAATTACATAGACCGCATATCCGTTGTCCAGGTAAAAGTTAATTGTCGTAGCAAGAGAGGTGGCCCCACCCCCTTTAGTAATTGACCAAAGTTCCAGGTTGGTAATAAATAAAATGCCTTTTTCCCTCAATCTTTAGCTCCGCTCCTTTCCCTTGATAATCTGGTTAAAAAAAGTGAGAGATGTAACCATCACTTACCCCTAAATCCAGAGACAAATTGTTTAGCTAACTGGATAAGCTGTTTTTTGGAAACCAATCCTAACCAGAAGGCTGCCAATCCGTAGCAAAAGAGAAAAGTAAAGCCGGCTGTTAAGAATCTAATCAAATCTGTTTGGATTAGGCTGGCTACCCCTAGGGGCAGAGGCAGGGAAATAAGAGTAATAACAAGGATTTTAAATTGCTGCAGCCAGGGAAAAACTTGCCTGAAGCCTAGGCCCAATTGCCGAGCTATTTCCCTTAGCTGGAAAAAATCCATCAGATAAATAACAGCCACCGTAGCCCAGGCAGGACCTAAAAAACCCAGTTTTTTAACCAGAAGAAGGCTTAAAAACAGATTGGCAACCAGGGTATAAAGGGAATATTTTAAAATTGATTTCGGCCTCCCTAAAGCCAACAAAACCGATCCAAAGATGGTCACCCGCATGGGCAGGGTAAACAAATAAACCCTGAACACCGGGACACTGGCTAGATATTTATTGGAAAATAAAATACTCATTGCTTCATTACTAAAGGCGTAGAGAAATACCATACAAGGAAGAAGAATAAGCCCCAACTGGTTAATAGAATTATGCCAGCTGGCAACTAACTTTTTCTTTTCCCCTTGCTGAAGGAGGCGAACAAATTCCGGCATCAAAACAGCCATTGCCGAGCCGGTTAAAATATGAATAAGGGGAATTTCCACAGCTCCATTAGCATAAACAGCATACATTGAGGTAGAAAAAGAGGAAGAAATGATAATTTTATCCACCTGTTTGGTTAAGGTTCCTACCACTGAAGAAAGGCTAATGGGAAAAGCAAATTTTAACTGTTTTTTGAAACTCCACCTTTTGTAGTCAAGTTTTATTCCCTCCGCTTCCCGGTAGAGAAAGTAAGTAATAATCCCAAATTCCAGGGCAGAATAAATTGCTAAGAACTGAAAAATACTGGTTAAAGTTCCTAGTTTAAAAACAGAAAACAATATAAAACCTAGCCGGAGTAATGCTGTCCCTATACTGAGGAAAGAAGATAAGAAAGCTTTGCCCAGACAAATAAAATAGTTCTGGTAAAAGGAGGTAGACATAGTTAAAAGAGGGACTAAAGAGAATATCTGTAAGCAGCCTTTTAAAGCCGGGTTATTAAAGTAGAGGCTAATCAGATCTGCCCCCCAAAATAAAAGAGCAGAAAAAGCAAAACCTAAAACCATTAAAATAAAATAGGTCTGACAAAGAAAGGTTTTTTGTTTCTCCTTGGCCAACTGGGGCAGATAGTAATTAACACTATTAGATATTCCTGTGGTAAGAATAGGAAAAAGCAAATTATAAATTAGCAATACCTGACGGTAGGTTCCATAATCCTCTAAGCTTAAATAACGGGATAAAAGCATACCTGAACCTAGGCTGGAAGTAGAAACAACAATTTTACCAAAGGCTATGACCACTGTTTGGAAGGTTAAACTCTTTTTCATTTTTATCTCCATCTCTGTAAAACTAGTCTTAGCTGATTATACGACAAACCAGCTCAGCGATCTTTTTCACCTCTTCCTCCCGCAAACCAGGGTAAAGAGGAAGGGCCACTGCTTCCAAGCAGGCTTTTTCAGCTACAGGTAAATCTCCCCTGCTATAGCCCAAATCCTTATATACCTCCTGTAAGTGAAGGGGAAGGGGATAATAAACTCCTGTTCCTATCCCTTCTTTACTTAAACCCTCAATCACCTGGTCTCTTTTTTCCGTCCTGATTACAAACATATTCCACACAGACCGGCAGCCTTCAGCCACCTGCTGAAGTTTACAATTGGCGTTAGCCAATTTTTCAGCATACAAATCAGCCAGCTTTTGTCGTTTCTTATTCCAGCTGTCCAGATAGCCAAGTTTTATTCTTAAAACTGCCGCCTGAATTTCATCTAAACGGCTATTGCACCCTAAATCTTCATAGTAGTATTTTTTTCTGCTTCCATGACTGCGCCAAAGAAGAATCTTATCTGCCAAAGCATCATCATTGGTAACCACCATCCCTCCATCGCCATAGCAACCAAGGTTTTTAGTCGGAAAAAAGCTAAAACAGCCGGCAGTAGCTAAAGAGCCCGCCTTCTTTCCGTAATATTCGGAACCAATTGCCTGACAGGCATCTTCTACTACTTTTAAACCGTATTTTTCTGCCAGTTCATTAATTAGCTTCATTTCTGCAGGCTGGCCAAAAATGTGTACAGGTAGAATGGCCTTGGTTCGGTCAGTAATTTTCTCCTCAATTAATTCAGGATTTATATTTAAAGTATCCTCATCAATATCAACGAAAACCGGAATTGCTCCCAAGTGGGAAATAGCCTCAGCGGTAGCAAAAAAAGTATAGGGAGTAGTAATTACTTCATCCCCGTAGCCAATTCCCAGAGCCCGCAAAGTTAAAACCAAAGCATCCGTCCCGCTGGCTAAAGCTACAGCCCTCTTAACCCCACAATAACTGGCAATTTCTTTCTCCAATTTGTCTACATTGGAACCAAGGATATAAGTTCCCGATCTTAAAACCTCTTCAATGGTTTCATTGATAACATCCTTTAAACCGTAGTACTCTTTCTTTAAATCAATAAAGGGTATCACTCGCAATCTCCTCCCCCGATAAAAGTTCTGCTGGACTAACCGGACGAATCGGATGGGCTGGAATCCCCATATATACAGTTGCCGGTTTGGTATTTCTGGAAACCAAACTGCCGGCAGCTATAAAAGATTCCTCTGCTATCTCTAGACCGGGCAAAATAATAACACCCGC
>DUMD01000167.1 GCA_012840065.1 Clostridia bacterium | reverse complement strand
CATATCGTCGGTAATTTTTATTTCTGCCAATTTGACCTGCCCTTTAGCAAAACTTTCCACATTGGCAGCAATAGAGAAACTCAGGATGTTGGCAATCTCGTCTGCTGCCGCCTGCTCCGGATTTATAACCAGATCAAGGTCCAGCTCTTCTTTGAGCATGGAAAGTTCATGGGCATAGTCCAGATCTCTTATTCTGGCTATTGTGTGTTTCACTCCTAATTTTTTGGCTGTCAGACAACATACCATATTTACTTCATCGCTGTTTGTTACTGCAATAAGCAAATCAGCAGTATCTACTTCTGCCTCCAGCAGAACCTTGGTACTGACACCATTTCCTCTGATGCAGAGGACATCAAGATTTTCTTCTGCCTTACTTAGGACATCATAATCTTTATCGATGATTGTTACATTGTGATTAGTTTTTGCTAGATTTTCTGCTAGGGTATAGCCTACCTTGCCAGCACCTATAATAATTGTTTTCATCTATTAGCCCTCCATAAGGTTATACTCTTAAACTAGATACTTATATTCTTAAATTAAATATCATTTTTTTATTTTATGCTAATATTTTACCACCAGCTTTCTTTTTCAGAGTAAAATTTACGATTTCTCAATACATTAAGCCTATTCTACAAATAAGTATTCAAATAAGCAATAGGTTTTAAAGTTGAAGAACTGACTTTTTACATAATGGGAGAGGTTGTTGCTGGGAAAAAACGAAAAATTGGAATTAAGCTTAAATAATCTTTAGCATTTAGGAATTCTTTGTATTCAAAATAATACCCTTTACATAATTATTATATTATATGTTATTCTTAATGTCTGGCTTTGCTCTGACTTAGAGGAAGGGTTCTATCCGGCAAATGTCGAATTTTGAATAAAATTAATTCGTTTGGATCAGCTATGGTACAAAGGAGTTAATTGAGATGAAACTTGCCAGAACCGATTATCACGTTCATCCAAACTATTCTATAGATGCTTCTCCCTCCACAATAAGGGAGTATTGTCAGAAAGCCTTGGAGTTACAGTTAGAGGAAATTTGTTTTACTACCCATATTGAATTAGACCCGGTACGCAGGGAAAAGGATAGTTTTGTTATCCTCAAGGGGGAAAAAATATCAGTTTTTAATTATGTCTGGCTGGATAGCTATTTTGAAGAAATTACCAGAGCCCAGGAGGAGTTTAAAGACAGAAATCTTAGGGTAAAAGCCGGCATAGAAATCGGCTACTCGCGGGGCTGCGAGAAAGATATAGAAAAAATTATTAACAATTATCCCTTCGACTATGTCTTAGGGGCTATTCACTGTCTCGATCATATTGCTATTTCCTCCATGAAAGAAAGTCCCCGTTATTTTCAAACTAAAAGTTTAGCCCAATTAGCTAGAGACTATTTTTCTATCCTGCAGGAAGCAGTTAGTACAGGTTTTTTTGATTCCATTGCCCATGTGGACCTTTATACCAGATATGGGATTAGGCATTATGGACCCGAGATTTTTACCATTCACCGTAGTTTTGTGGAACCGGTCTTTGCAGAAATGGCCCAGAGGGGGATGGGGCTGGAAATTAATACTTCCAGCCGTCGTAGGGGATTGAAAGAATTTCATCCTGCCAGGGAGATGTTAGATTTGGCGGTGAAGTCAGGCATTAAAATATTTACGGTTGGTTCTGATGCTCATACCCTTGATGAGTTGGGTGGCTGTCTGGATGAAGCTTTGGCAATCCTAAAAGATTATAAGCTTTGCAACTATGTTTTTATTCGCAGGCAAGCCGTTCCCTGCTAATTATTATTCTGCTGAAGTTAATTTGCGGACATTATAGAGCCGGTAGAAAGTTTGGAGATGGGTGATAACTGCCAGGATGGTTAAGGATGCCGGCAGCAGATTAAAAATGCCTCCCAGCATAATAATAAATAACCTGCCGTCCCGATTTGCAGGGAAATAACGGGTTATACCGTCATTAAATTCGGGGATAAATTGTTTACCGAAAACATTGCGAAATTTTTCTTTAAACAGCATGGACATGGGTATTCCTATGAGGGCGGCTGCGCTTATTAACAAAGCCACAGTCTGGCCTGTATGCTGATACCAGGAAAAAGCCATGCCTATTACAATCAAAAAATCTCCATAGCGGTCAAGAATGGAATCAAAGATTTCCCCAAAATCGCTTCTTAAAAATTTTAAACGGGCAATTTCCCCGTCAACTCCGTCCAGGATGGAAGTGAGTTGGGCCAGTATTCCTCCGATAAAGGGATTACCCAGGGCAAAGAAAATTGCTGAAGCCAGGGCAGTCAAAAAGGATAAAAATGTAATTTGATTGGGAGTTATTCCTGTTGGCGTTAAAAATTTTGTTATTCTGATAGAAAACTTGCGATTTATAACTTTTGAAATGAAACCGTCTTTAGGCGGTATGAGGGACTGTAGAAGAATTTTTTCTCCCTCTTTATAACTTTGATAATCATCTACATCAAACCAATTATGTTTTATAAAATGCAATTTGACCTTGCCCTCTTTGGCCAGCAGATTTACTGCATCGGTAAGGGCATAAGCTTCCTTGGCAATAGAGTTTGACAATGCCTCTAATAATGAGCCGGTACCTATGAAAAGACCGCAATCTACAGCATTAAAATCATTTAATTCCTTGCCAAGTTGAAGGGCATAGTTTTGCCGGGCTTTGACCTTGGTGCACTCGTCAAGGTCAAAAATATTTTCTAACCGACTGTCAGCAGCAAGCAATAGCTCGTCGGGTTTAAGATTTTTGGCCTCGGCAATAAAATCTTTTAATAAATCTACTTCAAAAATGTGGTCAGACATCATCAGGATAAATTTTTCTTCTTGGCGGTAATCCTGCTGAAAGGTATAGGCTGATACTCCGTTTCCCAGCTTCCAATCAGGATTATGTAAATACTTAATTTTTACTCCAAATTTTTCTCCACTGCCCAAATAATCCTTAATTTCTTCAGCGTAACAACCGGTAATAATGATAAAATCGTTTATACCGCACTCCCGTAAAGATAAAATGTTGCGTTCAATAAGAGCAAGCCCTAATAAACGTACAAGAGGCTTAGGCCTATCGAAATAAGGCCTTAGCCTCTTTCCTTCTCCGGCTGCTAATAAAACGGCTCTCATTACCGTTCCCTCCTGCCCTGGATGAATTCTTCCACCATCTTTTTAGCTTCTGTATCTGTGTATTGAATTGGTGGAGACTTCATGGTAAAGGCTGAAATGGAGTACAATCTACCGCCTATCTTGCGATCGAGAGCCAGTTTCATGCATCTGATGGCATCGATTATTACGCCGCCGCTATTTGGCGAATCTTCTACAGAAAGTTTAACTTCCAGGGTCAGCGGAACGTTCCCAAAGCCCCTTCCTTCCATGCGGATAAAGCAGATTTTGTTGTCATTTAACCAGGGAACATAATCACTAGGACCGATATGTATATTCTCGTCCGCTAAGGCATGCTCCAATTCTGCTTGCACTGCTTGAGTTTTTGATTTTTTCTTGGACTTAAGCCTGCTGCGGTTGAGCATATTTAAAAAGTCAGTATTACCTCCAAAATTCAATTGATAAGTGCGATCAAGAACAACACCGCGGTTTTCAAATAATTTGGTTAAAGTCCGGTGGACAATGGTTGCACCTAACTGACTTTTAACATCATCACCTATGATTGGAATATTTTTATCTTGGAATTTTTTTGCCCAAGTTTCATCTGAAGCGATAAAGACCGGCATAGCATTGATAAAACCTACATTTGCTTCTAAACAAGCTTCAGCATAGAACCTGGCAGCTTTTTCTGATCCTACAGGTAAATAATTGATCAGAATTTCAGCTCCGCTTTCTTTTAAAACCTTTGCCACATCGCAGGGATCCTGATCGGCAATGATAAAAGTTTTATCCGGGTTATAGTCAGCCATATGTTCGGATACACCGTCTAAAACCGGTCCCATCTCTACCCGGACGGGATAATCTGGCAAGTTATCATAAAAGATTTTCGTGCAGTTGGGATTAGCAAATACTGCCTCTTTGAGAGGTTTACCCACTTTACGCTTATCCACGTCAAAGGCAGCAACTACATTAATATCCGCAGGAGTGTATCCGCCAAGGTTGTAGTCAATCAGTCCAATTGTATTTTCTGGTGAGTTCTTGTACATTTCGATTCCCTGTAGTAGAGCACTGGCGCAGTTACCCACACCTGCGATTGCAATGTTGATTTTGGACATTATAACTACCCCCTCTTAAGTTATTTTATTTGGATCCGTTTTGAAATTAATTTCAAAACGGATCTTTTTCTATCTTTGGTACTCCCGGATTTATGTGAAGGAAGAAGTTTTTTTTCCACATTAAAAAAACACTCCCTTACTGGGAGTGTTTTTTTATTAAAATAGAAGGCAGAAAATCACTCCCAATTAATTGCTTAATCAGAAGCGCTTTTCTGTTATTAGCACTCATCGTTGTGCGATGCTAATAATATTCATTTCGACCATTATTATATAAAAACTTCATTTTTTTTGCAAGCCCAAATTAGTAATTTTAACATTAACCTCCAGATCTAACATGCTTTTCCTTTTTCTCCGCTTTTAAATGTCTGGATTGGGGAAATTTTGCCCTGGCTGATCTTTAAAGGCATTTTTAAAAGTTTTATTTGTTATAATTATCACTTAAGAAGGTTTTTCCCTCTGAGCTGTCTTTATAACAAAGTAGTTTGCATATTTTTGACTGAAAAATGGGGTTAAAGTTGGGGTGGTAAGGTGGCTGATAAAAGAATTTGGGAAATAGACTTGCTAAGAGTTATTGCGATTGGGCTTATGACGGTTTTTCATGGTGTATATGATTTAAGAGAGTTTGTTGGTGTAAACGTCAATTATTTAAGTGGCTTTTGGTACTGGGTAGGAAAACTATCGGCCCTCTTGTTTATCTTTCTTTCAGGTATAAGCAGCGGGCTGGCCGAAAGAAACAACTTGGGCAGAGGATTAAAACTTTTGGGGTTAGGAATGGGGATTTCAATTGTTACTTATCTTTTTTTGGAGGAGGAATACGTGCGTTTTGGCATTCTTCACCTTTTAGGAAGTGCTATAATTCTGTCTCCTTTACTCCACAAGATGAAAAATTGGCTCCTGTTTTTGCTTGCAGCCATTCTAATCTTGGCTTCCCTTCCCTTAAAGCGGATTTTAGTGCAGACAAGTTTGTTCCTACCCTTGGGACTGATGTATCCCGGTTTTACTACAGTAGATTATTATCCTCTAATCCCTTATCTGGCTGTCTTTATCCTAGGGGTAGTTGTTTATAAAAGCTATTATTATAAAAAGCGGAGCCTGTTTAAAAATGAATACCAAAATGCAACCGTAAGGAGGATCAGTAAAAATTCACTTCTCATTTACCTTGTGCATCAGCCGATTATGCTAGGTATAATTTTTATCCTGAAGTTTCTTTTTGACTGACCGGTTTTGCCGGAGGAAAATTTTCTTCAATGAAGTATGGTAAAATAAGAGTCGGAGATTGACTCTTTTTTAAAAATTCTAAGATGAGGGTGTAATAAGAATGGAAACGGTTTCTCTATATAAAAAGAAATATCATGTGGAGTTAAGGGATGTGGATTTTACCAAAAAGCTAAAATTAAGCACTTTATTTGGTTATTTTCAGGATATTGCCAGCGAGGCCGTGGATAATCTGGGGATAGGAATTGAAATCCTGGAGCGGAAATACGGCTTGGCCTGGATTCTAATGCGGATAAGGGTCGAAATTATCCGGTATCCTGAATGGAACGAGGAAATAATCATTGAAACCTGGGCTCAGCAACCCAAAAAATTGGAATTTGAAAGGGATTTTATTGTTCGGGATTTGAAGGGAAATGTAATCATCAGGGCCATTTCAACCTGGATTATTGTGGATATAAAAACGAAGAAAGTGCGGAAGAGTGAATTAATCGCCATTGAATACCCGGAAATAATAAGGGAGAGGGCTATTGACTGCAAGTTGGGCAAACTAAAACCCTTTGGTCAGCCAATAATTGCTTATCGGAAGGTGATTGGCTATAGTGATGTGGATTTTAACGGACATCTTAACAATTCGAGATATGTTGACTTTATCATGGATTGTTTTTCTATGGAAAACCATAAAGTTTATGAGATTAAGGGTATCGAGGTTAACTATGTTAATGAAGCCCTTCCCGGTGATACTTTAATCTTGTATAAAGATGCATCTGCTTTAAGCTCTAATCTGGTCTACCTGGAAGGGGTTAGGGAAAAGGATGACAAATTGGTGTTTAAAGCTGAAGTTGAAATAAAAGAAAGGGAAAAAGCTTTCTTGTAATTAGAAGCGTAACTATATTTTACTAATGTAGTTATGCTTATTTTTTCCTGTTAGAAATAGTTTCCTTAATCCTAATAATTGACAAGAATCTATTGCTTACGCGGTATATTTATGCTACTATAAGTTACTATAAAATTGTTATTAGGTGTTAGTACCAGGTATCAAACTTTCTTGTCCATTAATTAATAGTTCTTTTTATTATCTTGGCTTCAGATATAATTTCTAGCTGATCTCAACCCTTTTATATTTTATAAAAGAAGGTGGAAGCAATGTTTAAAAGAGTACTAGTTGCTAATAGAGGAGAAATAGCAGTGAGAATAATCAATGCCTTAAGAGAAATGGGCATTGAATCCGTAGCAATTTATTCTGATGCGGATAGGTATGCTGTACATACTTCTTCAGCAGATTATGCCTATGCTTTAAATGGAAACACCTCCCTTGAGGCTTATTCTAATATTGAGAAAATAATTAGGATAGCTAAGGCTGCCGGCGTTGATGCCATTCATCCGGGTTATGGTTTTTTATCGGAAAGGGCAAAATTTGCTGAAGCCGTGGAGGCGGAGGGAATAAAATTTATCGGCCCTAAAAGTGAAATTATCCGGCTGATGGGAGATAAATTTGAAGCTCGACGCTTTATGCTTTCCCTAGGCGTTCCGGTTGTGCGAGGAAGCAATTCCATAATTACTAATTTTGAAGAAGCTAAAGAAATTGCGGATATTATCGGTTATCCCGTGCTGATCAAGGCTGCCGCCGGGGGCGGCGGTATGGGAATGAAAATTGCCTATAGTGAAGAGGAATTAAAAAAAGGGCTGGAAGCAGTGCAAAAAAAAGCCCTGGCCGATTATGGGGATAGCTCGGTTTTTGTGGAGAAATATATAGAACGGCCCAGGCACATAGAGGTTCAGGTGATTGGGGATAATTATGGCAATTATGTTCACCTGGGAGAAAGGGAATGTTCTATTCAGAGGAGACATCAAAAAGTTATAGAGGAAGCTCCCTCCAGTATTTTAACTGACGAATTGCGAAAAAAAATGGGTGATCTGGCTGTCGGCATTGCTAAGGCTGTAGGTTATAATTCTGTTGGAACCATAGAGTTTATCTATGACAACGGGGAATTTTATTTTCTGGAAATGAACACCCGGATCCAGGTTGAACATACCATAACGGAAATGATTACCGGAATAGATATAGTTAAAACCCAGATAGAAATTGCAGCCGGTCTTCCTCTTAGATTTAAACAAGAGGATATCAAGCTTAACGGCCATGCTATCGAGTGCCGGATTTGTGCGGAGGATCCTTTTTCTTCCTTTATGCCTTCCCCCGGCAAAATTATTGAGTTCCGTCCCCCGGGAGGTTTTGGAATCAGGAATGAGTCAGGGGTAACGGCCGGTTACGAAATAAGTACTTATTATGATTCCATGTTGGCAAAGTTGATAGCCTGGGGCAATGACCGGGCGGAGGCTATTGCTAGAATGCGCAGGGCCCTTCAGCAATACGTTATCGAGGGGCCGAAAACTACAATTCCTCTTTTGTGGGCAATTATGGATAATGAAGATTTTAAATCTAAAAATATCAGTACTAAATTTTTAGAGGAACATAAAGAACTTTTTGAAGAAGCTAAGAAATTTGCGGATCAAACCACGACCCTGGTTAATTTATCTAAGATTAAAGAGTAAAAATTCTTAGTAATGACTGTGCCGGCCAGTTTTTAACACATTTTCAAAACAAATTATCTATGTTATAATGAGATATTCAAAAGTTCTAGTTTAAAGGGGGTTATTAGCTAGTGCGCCTTGTTTATTCAGGAAAAACAAAAGAGGTTTATGCTTTAGAAGATGGGAATTATCTGCTTAAATTTAAGGATGACGTAACAGGAGAAAATGGCGTTTTTGATCCGGGAGCAAATACAGTCGGTTTAACCATGGAAGGAGCGGGCAGGGCCGGGCTCCGCCTTTCAAAATACTTTTTTGAACTTTTAGAAGAAAAAGGAATTCCCACCCATTATTTGGAGGCCAATATTGAAGAGGCCACAATGAAAGTAAAACCGGCTGAGATCTTTGGAAAAGGATTAGAAGTAATCTGCCGTTATAGGGCTGTGGGAAGCTTCCTGCGCCGTTATGGTGCTTATGTGGAAGAAGGACAACCCTTGGATGCTTTTGTTGAGATTACCCTTAAAGACGATGCCCGTCAGGATCCCCCTATTAGTGAGGATGCCCTTGTTATGTTAGGTATTTTGACTGCGGAAGAATATAAAATTCTAAAAGATATGACCAGGAAAATTGGGGAAATCATAAAAACGGAATTGGCCAAAAAAGGTATTGAGTTGTACGACATTAAGTTTGAATTTGGTCGGGTAGGAGAAGATAAGCAAATTGCTTTAATTGATGAGATTTCCGGAGGAAATATGAGAGCTTACAAAAACGGTATTTACCTAGAACCATTGGAATTAGAAAAAATAGTGTTAGAAGCTTAAAGTAAAAAACTCCTTTACCCTTTGGTAAAGGAGTTTTTTTACTAATATTTGCTGTTTCTTGTATAACAGTCCCGGCAGTAAACAGGTCGATCTCCGCTGGGACGGAAAGGCACTTGGGTTTCAGCTCCGCAGGCTGCGCAGGTAGCGTCAAACATTTCCCGTTGGGGTTTAGAAGATCTGTTGAAACCGCCTCTCTGCTGTTGTTTCCGTGCTTTCCTGCATTCGGGGCAGCGTCCCGGTTCATTGGCAAATTCTTTTTCAGCGTAGAATTCTTGCTCAGAAGCTGAAAAAATAAAATCCCTTCCACATTCTTTACAGGTTAAGGTTTTGTCTTGAAACATAAAAAATCCTCCTCAAAATTTATTGCTCAAATAGTACAGGGGTAAAGTTCTTTATTTCCCCCTAACCATGTAAACAATATGATTGAGAAGGGATAAATATGAACTTAACTGGTATTATTCTCTTGAGCTAGGTTGATTATAGCATTTCCAGGAGCTGGTGTAAATAGCTGAATCAAAATTTACAAAAATTTTCTAACGAGTTTCATTTTTTAGTTATTCCTTGCTGCAAAAAAGAAAAATAAAAATAAAGGCGAACTTCAGAACTTGACCGGTCCAGTGAAGGGAGAGTTGGCCCTATGAAAATTTTAAAAGAAATGAGGAGAAAAGCCTTTTTGCTTCTCCTTCCTCTTGGTATGATGCTGGCTTATTTGGCTTCATTCTTTCCTGATTGGGTGGAAAAGGTATATTCTAATGGTTTTTACCGCCTTATCGGCCAACCTTTAAGCAGGGCTATGGGCTGGTTTCCCTTTTCTCTGGCTGAAATGATAATTATTGTTTTAACCGTTCAGTTTTTCTGGCGGTTAATTCGGTTTTTGACGGCAGGTAAAAGGAAAGGGGAAGGAGGGCTTTTCCCCTGGTTGGTTAAACTTTTATGGGCAGGAGGCCTAATTTACTTTCTTTTTATTATGGTCTGGGGTTTAAACT
>DUMD01000166.1 GCA_012840065.1 Clostridia bacterium | reverse complement strand
ATGTCTAATTTGATTTTGGAATATAACGGAGAAGGGTTTTTGAGGGAAATAATTGCTTTATATCAAAAGATGCGGACAAGCGGTAAAAGTTTAGCCGATCTTAAGGAACGAAATTTATCGGCTGAGCAGAATTTTAACCTGGTAATTGATGAGCAGATTAGGGTTTTAGATGGTTTGGCGGAAAATTTAAGCCAGGTTAAGCAGGAAGAAAAATTGCCGGCTAATACCCTTTCCAAGCTGGAGCAGTTTTTAGCCCTTTGGGAACCCTTAAAAATAAAATTAAGGAAGGTTAGCTTTGAGGGGGAACTCCTGTTTTTGGAAGAAGAAAAGAAAAGTTTAAAGGGAAATGTTTCCTCTGCAGTTAAAGGGATTTTTAAAGAAGTTGCCCAGGCTTTAGAGGACATAGAACAGGCTTTTGTAGAGGAGAGGGGTAATCAAATAAAAAATTGGCTTTTTATTCTCTTGGAAAGGCTGGATCAGGCTTACTGCAGCTTAAAAGAGGAAAGGAACCTTCTTGATTTTACAGACCTGGAACTTCTTACTTTACAGCTTTTTGAAAATTACCCTGATTTGGCTGAGGAATGCTGCAACAGGTTTAAATATGTTTTGGTGGATGAGGTGCAGGATATAAACCCGGTACAGGAAAGGCTAATTTACTACCTTACCTGTGAAGGTGATACTGATCATTTGCTGCCGGCAAGACTGTTTGTAGTAGGGGATGAAAAACAATCTATTTACCGTTTTCGGGGGGCGGATGTCCAGGTATTTACCCGCCTGAAAGAAAAAATAGCTTCCCAGTCCGGTCTCTGTTTGGATTTGGATAAAAACTTTCGGAGCAGAAGGCAGCTGATATATTTTTTTAATTATTTCTTTTCTTTTCTTATGGGAAAACCGGAGGATGGAAAAGAGAGGGCTGACTATGAGGCAGTTTATAAAAATGTTCACTTTGAACGGGATTATGCCAACCAAGCTCCTCTAGTGGAATTATTAGTGGTTAAAAATGGTGAAGGAGAAGAATTGGCAACCGCTGATTTAAGGGTTAAGGAAGCTGCTCTTATGGCTGAGCGAATAGAACAAATGGTGAAAAAGAAAGAAAAAATTATTTTATCCGGTGGCGAATTAAGGCCTGTTAACTATGGGGATATTGCTATTTTGCTTAGGGCTACTACTGATATAAAGATTTACGAACAGGAATTAAGAAAAAGAAATATTCCTTATTTGACCACCAGCGGAAGAGGCTTTTATGCCAAACAGGAAATTCAGGATATTTTAAATTTTGTCCACTATTTGATTGACCGGCAGGATGAAGTAAAGTTAACAGCCATTCTTCGTTCTCCCTTTTTTGGTATAAGTGATGCCAGTTTATTTTGGTTAAAAGAACAGGGAAGTATCCAAGCCGGCTTGGAGAGGGTAGAAGATTTGGACTGCCTTGAGGCTGAGGAAAAAGAAAAACTGCTTTTTGCCCGTACTTGCCTGGCTGAATTAAGTAAAATCCAGCATACTTTATCTCTATCCCAACTGATGAGGGAAATTGTAGCAAGAACAGGTTACGAGGAAGTCATGCTGGCCCAGTTTTTTGGCCGTCAGGCTGTTGCCAATCTTCATAAGCTCTTTGCCTTGACGGAAGGATTAGAACAAAAAAACATGGGCAGTTTGAGAGAACTGGTCCGGTATTTGAACCGCTTGGCCCAGCGGGACCCCCGGGAGGGAGAAGCAGAGGTTATTGAAGAAGGGGAAGATGCTGTACGGATAATGACCGTCCATGGGGCCAAGGGGTTGGAATTTCCTGTTGTTTTTTTACCCGATTTAGCCAGAAAGCCTCAGGGAGAAAACGGATGGTTTATCCTTGGTGATGATGGAGATCTGGGAATCAAAGTGGCCGGTTCGGAGGGGGACTACAAACCGACTATAAAATACAGGCAGTTAAAAGAGGAATTTGATAAACAGGATCGGGCGGAAAATAAGAGGCTGCTTTATGTTGCCTTTACCAGGGCCGAGGATTATCTGGTCCTGGGGATGAGTGACAGCAGTCCTTTAAAGGTACCCAAGGATTTGGGGAAAATTGTTTCTCCTTTAGAATTACAGGTGGAATTGCTGGCTAGAAAGAATGATTGGCTTTCCTGGTTAAAAATAGCCTTGGCCTACATTGAAGGGATAGGGGAGCCGATTGAAAAAAACTGCATTTTTACCTGTGGCAATAAGGTTGAGATTCTGGTGAACTGTGATTTATCTGCCTCTTCTCAAAAGGAAATTTGTAGCGGTGGGGAAGAAAAAAAAGAAAAAAGTATAGATCATACTTTTTCCTTACTTTCTCCGATCAAGATAAAAAATCAGGCTAAAACCTTTTCCTTTTCGCCAACATCCTTGCTTACTTACTTTAACTGCCCCAGGAAATTTTATTTTGCCCACAGGATTTGTCTGCCTCCCTTAGAGGGGAAAGAGGAAGAACCGACATCAATTTCTTATCTTCCCGCCCGAATTAGAGGCAATCTTGTGCATCGCTTTTGTGAAATTTACGAGAAGGAAAAGGATATTGAACTGGTTTTGGCAGAATGTGCAAGAGAAGAAGGCATTGGGGAGGATTTATTTCCTTTAGTAAAGAAGCAATGTCTTCCTTTAATAAAAACTTATTTGCAGAGCAGCCTTTATACCGAAATCCGGAAGGCAGAGCTTGTTTATAGCGAGTGGCCCTTCTACTACCGGCAGGGTTCTTTCCAGCTTCAGGGCAAGATTGATAAGCTTATTCTCAGCGGAAGGGGAATAAAGATAATTGATTTTAAAACCGATTGGCTGAGACCGGAGGATTTGGAGAAGAAAACAGAGCAGTACAAACTGCAGTTGGAATTGTATTGCCTAGCGGCAGCCAGAATTTTAAAACAACCGATCAGCTCCGCTTTACTTTACTTTGTCAGTGCTGATTTGACTTCTGTCTTTTATTTTTCGCCGGAACGGGAAAAGGAGCTTGCTACCCAATTTGAAGAAATAGCCCAGAAGGCAGCCCAGGATGATTTCAGCCAATTTCCTAAAGCCGGGAATAATTGTTCTGCTTGTGGTTATAATCTTATTTGCAGCAATTGCTAATTCCCTTTATTGAAATCACCTGTTACAGCAGGAAAAACTTCTTTTAAAGTCCAATATATACATAGTAAAATAGCTTTCATTTATTTTTCGGGATAGCTACTCGGCGGCTAGGCTCTGGTGTTAGAACTGCTAAATTTTTAGTTAAATAAATACCGGATAAGCAATAACCGGTATTTATTTTTTATTGTAATTTGAATACCACGGGCTATGCCCGTGGTTCCAAAAAGCTTATAGCTATAAGTAGAAAAAATATACCTCCATCTGATAAAATGAAGCGGGTTTGGCCAACCGCAATATTAAATCAGAGGAGGTAATATCCAATTGGATAATAACACATTATCACATACCAAGTGGAATTGCAAATAT
>DUMD01000165.1 GCA_012840065.1 Clostridia bacterium | reverse complement strand
TATAATGAGCATGAATGCCTAAAGAGTTAACCAAAGCCACTTCCAGTTCGGCATCCTGGTAAACTGACTTCTCCGTTTTTTTAATACGCCTATCGTACTCAAGAGCAGCAATTTCAATCTGCTTAGCCAAATCAATCTTTTTTTCTAAACTAATCAACTGGATGGAATCATCATACAAATCCAAATCAAGATAATCCTGAATAACCCCAGGCATAGTGTTGTATTCGTCTTCAGTAGAATAATTAAGAACAATTATACTTTCTTTAACAACATTCTCTATTCCTTCCAATGATAAATCTGTTGTATAAGCAAAACCCATTTTCCCTTGTTTAATCACCCTTACCCCAATTCCTCTCTTGTTAGAAAACTTGAGGTCTTCAACTTGCTGTTTACTAACTTCTATTGTTAAGGATTTTGCATCCTGGACATACGCCTCCGCTTGTTCAATCCCCATTTTTTTTGCCGTATTAACAGCTTTCTCGGCAATTTCCACAAGCTCCAAAGTCTGCACCTCCCCTTCAATCTCTCCTTTTCGAAATTAAAATCTACTTTTCGCACAATAAATTACCTTTGATAGAAAAACTTTACTCCCAAAACCCTAAACGAACATAAAAATAAAACTTAAGCTAAAACTAAAAACAGTAAAATTCATAACCACTAAGAACAATTAACGCCGAATCTTTCAAATTCTTTTTATTTTTTTAATTTGAAAATCGTTTTCCTCATCCTGGCTAATACCCCCTACTATTAAACCTTTAATAAGAATAGTAGGCTGGGCATCGCTAACAGGTACTCCTTGCCCGTTTTTCCCACAGGTACCAATCGTAAACCCAAGGTCTTTCCCTACCATAACAACATTTTTTAATGCTTCTGGTCCGTTTCCGGTTAGAGTTGCTCCCCGGACTGGACTGACAATTTCCCCATCTTTTATTAAATACCCCTCAGCAACATCAAAGACAAAGTCGCCATTTACTGTATTAACCTGACCCCCACCCATTTTTTTTACTAAAAGCCCTTCTTTAACCTCTTTGACTATTTTCTCAGGATCATCTTTACCTGGCGCAATATATGTATTAGTCATTCTGGGAATCGGTTTATATTCAAAAGATTCTCTGCGTCCGTTACCAGTAGAAGGCCTCTTATCTTTGTAAGCCGTAAACCAATCATACATATAATCAAGTAATTCTCCATCTTTGATTAAAACGGTTTTTTGTCCTTTTGTTCCCTCGTCATCAAAAACAAGTGAACCGTATTTACCCGGTTTAGTTGCATCATCAATAACCGTTATCTCTTCTGAAGCAACTATTTCCCCTTTACGATTACTGTAAACAGATAATCCTTTTTGAACTAGATCAGCCTCAAGTCCATGCCCACAGGCTTCGTGAACCATAGTTCCCCCAGCCTCTCCAGCCATTACAACGTCCATATTGCCAGCAGGAGCCGGTTTAGCTGTTAACATTTGAACAGCCCTACCCGCTGCCTTTTCGGCCATCTGCTCCGGTAGATCTCCATCTAAAATCTCCAGACCACTTACTGCACCTGCTACCTCGAAACCAGTCTGAATCGTGTCCCCTTCCCCGGCAATTGCATTCACAGCTAACCTTACCCTAATTCTCTCATCTTCTACATAAACCCCATCAGAATTTGCAATAATTACCTTCTGGATTACATCTCCATAACTTACAGATACCTGTTTAATTTTTTGAGATACATTTCGCGCTGCCTGATTAGTTCTTTTAACTAACTCAACCTTTTCATCAAGACTTATTTCATCTGGCCTCTTTTTAAAGTCAAATTGAAACTCGGGATTTTTCTTCAATAATCTTATAATTCTTTCTTCTTTATTTTTGGAAACCACTTTTTTATTTTTGGAAACCACTTTACTTACAACCCGTGCAGCTTCTTCAAGACCTTCTTTAGTCATTTTATTTGTATATGCATAAGCAGTAGACTCTCCTGAAACAACGCGTACACCAGCCCCAGTTTGCCTACCGCTTCTAACTCTTTCAATTACATTGTTTTCACCAAAAACCGTCTTTATTTCCTTATCTTCTAAAAAAATATCAGCAAAGTCACCTCCATTTTTTAAAGCTAAATCTAAAACATCCTGCAAGTCATTTTTAGAAAAATACAAAATATTCACCTCCAAATTATAGTGTTTTACTGTAAAAAAGAAAAAATTCTTCCTTTTCTCAAAAAAGACACTCGAAAAATGAGTGCCTGAGTAGATTTATTCTAATTTTGTTCAAAAGGAATATGTTTCAAAGTAGGCAAAGTGCTAATATTAGCCTCTGGCATTTCATTTGAATTATTAGCAAATATTGCTGCAATGCGTATACTGCCTATTAATTGACTTTCTTCACTACCGTTCCCTAGTTGAAACTGATTAATTAAACAAATCCAAGGCAAGTTTTTAAATTCTTCCATAAATCCTTTTATTCCCAAATAATCACCTTCTAAAGTAAGCTCAAGAGGAATTTGCCGGTAGTATCCTTTTTCTTCAACAAAACCCTGCTTTATACCACTAATTTTTACCCCATTCTTATCTGCAGAAGTTTTTAAATCTTGAAGCACAGTCACCAAACCTACATTTAAAGGTAAAAATTGTTTCATATTCTTTAAATCATTTTCCAGTTCAGATATGCTATGATCTAATTCTTCCCTTTTTGTTCCCCAATTGTTTATATACAAATTTTCCATTTCAATTATCTCCAGTGCATTTTTTACTCGAATATTATGATTTAATAGAGGCCGGATTATATACGAATAGTGAATAGCAATAACTAAAGTAAAAAAAGCTATTTTTAATAAAACACTTTCCCTTTTTGTTAATTTTCTATCCAGCATAAATTTCATTTTATTTACTACTCCTTTTTAATTCACATGTAACACTAAAAATATATATGTTTTCGCTAATAGAGTTATTAACTTCAGCTTTTATAGAATCAAAATTATTATAATCCACTTGCTCTTCCCCTAATTTTTCAGCCACTTCTGTCTTGAACAATTGCTGGTTATTTTCTTTACTATTCAAATTTTCCTTATCATTTTTCTCCCTAATTTGTTCAATAATTAGTTTTTCAAATTTTCCGGACTGATTAAGATTATCTATAAAGACAACAATTCCCTCATAGCTTTTGCTTTCCCCTCTAATAATCATTTTATTATCTTCTGTACCGGTCACATTGTTTAGCCAGACTTCTTTAGGAATCGTCTTTTCTAACAATATCAAATAATCAACCCAAGGATTAAAAGAATTATTTATCGTTTGAATGATATTTTCAATTTTTACCTGTTCTTTTTGCAACTCCTCCAATTTTTTCAACTTATTTTTTAGCTGTTCTTTCTGTTCTAAAACATTCTTAGATTCTTCAAATTTGGTGTTAGACGAATAAACGTCCCACAAAAGCAGTCCCGTTGAGATAACTAAATAACCTAGAAGAAAAAACCAAATTGTTAGTCTTGGTTTTTTAAATAAAATATTTTTAGAACGATTTTCTTGAGGAAGTAAATTTATATTTAATTCCATCCCTTTGCCCCCCTTAAAGCTAAACCAACTGCTAAGGGCAGCTTATCTTGCCATTCTTTATTATCATTTCCATTTATAAATTCAAATTGTTCTGAAAACTGAAAAACACTTACCGGAAGGGAAAGTTCTTTAACTAATAAATCTAAAATCCCTTTCATTCCAGTTAGTCCGCCCAAAATAATAATTTCTTGGACAGGCTGATCGCTATACTGCAGATTGAAAAAATCAATTGCTCGTTGCAGTTCTTGAATAAAAGAACCCAAACTTGTTAAAAAAACCGGGTCAATAATTTTTTCTTCTGAAACACTATCTCTAGCATATATTCCATATTTCTTTTTTGCTTCCTCAGCCTCTTGCCAATTATACCTGGTACTATTCATTAACTCTCTGGTTAACAAATTCCCTCCAAAGGAAATCCAGCGTTGGAAACAAAGCAATCCTTTATAGAAGAAGAATAACCTTGTACCCCCCGCCCCCATGTCTAGTAATAATTGCGAATTTTTGTTAGTAAAATCTTGTCTTAAAGATCTATAATATGCAAAAGCACTCAAATCAATAGCTGTATGTTTCAAACCAAGCTGCCTTACTACCCTAACATGTCCTTCAATTATTTGCTTTTGAATACCAACTAATAATATACTAAAAAAATTTATAGAATTTTCTTCTCCCCTACCTATTATTTTATAATCACTTATTACCTGAGCAGCAGAAAAAGGTAAATACTTTTCCAATTCCCACTTCATGGCTTCATCTAATTCCCTCTTTTTCAGGACAGGTAACTTAATCAATTTTACTAAAGTCTCCGGGATCGAAACAGAGGTAACACAACGAAGTCCTTTTATTCCATTTCTCTCTATTACAGGCATTAATTCTTGCAATAATAATTCTGTATTTTTTATGACATTATTATCAACCACTCCAGGAGGGATAGGAACAATAAAAAATTTTTCTACAATATATCGATTATTTTTAATCCTTACTTTTGCTATTTTTACCGAATCGCATCCAAAATCGATACCTAATCCAATTCTAGGCATAAACTTTCCTTCTCCCTCCTACAGAATTTTTCCCACTAGGAAATTTTTCTTTTAAACCACAATACCTGAGGATAGCTGACTTTTCTAAAGAATTCAATTATGTCTCGGACTCTTTTGCACAATTTCCATCGCCTTTACAACTGCACATAAAATGTCCGTTCCAAATTGTTGCTGCAAAGTTGGTATTTTAGCATAAACTTCTCCTTCATAAGTAGCTATATATTTAGGAGGAAGATTATTGAGAGCCAGCGCAGCAACATCGGCCCGACACTTATCGCAAGAACAAAATTCAGGATATTTACTCAAAACATCAACTATACAATTAAAAACTAAATCCTCCATACAATTTTTGATTAGCATAATTATCCTCCCCTAATTATAGATTTCTTTCCAAAAATTTATATTGTAAACATAGTCTCCGCAGCCACCATACCAAGAAGGTGGTCCAGAAAACCAAGGGGGGCGAGAGTTATTATCGTTCCATTTAGGTTTCCCTTTAGGTCTACCATTTTCTTCATTATGGCCGTTATAATAAGTATTTAATTCTACTCTTATTTCTCGCTTACAGTTTTTGTAATAGCCAATAGAATTTATGACAACAGTTCCTATGAATTTCCAGCTACCATTACCTAAATGTTCTTGTTCCCCTGAAGTAACTGAAACGACAAAATATCCTTCTCCTAACTCCTCTCTTAAATTTTCAGTCCTCCGACCAGGATCAGAATTCAAATTATTAATAGCTTTTTCTATTCCTGCCTCAGCAATAAAAAAAGCTACAGTAGTATCCCGCTCGTTATAAGCAACTTTTGTTTCGGCAGCTGATACAGCAACATAGAAAGCCCCCAAAAGTCCAATGGTAGCCATTATCCAAACAACCATAATAAGTATGGAACCTTCTTGCGCTTTTACTTTCTTCTTCATCTACTTTCCTCCTGCGAGCTATCCAAAAGATTCCTGGGAGTAACTGCTGACCTAAGCTCGAAACTCTGACCTTTATTTTCTAAATTTAACTGGATCATAACTGTTCGTCCCTCATTAAGATAAGAAAAATTAACTGACTGCACATAGCTGGCAAGAGGATTGTTTCCTTTGCTCCTTAAAAGCTGATTACCGCTAAGATAAAATCTAAACTGTTCTTCATTTAAGGTAGTAAAAGTAATTTCATCAGCAAAATTATTAGGAATAAATACTTCCTTTGCTTGCCTTAATTCTCTTACCATTCTGTTCATAGCTATTCTCCCATGTTGTTGAAGCTCAATTGTTTCATTTCCTTTACCCCAAAACTTTAAACTGGGAAAATAAAACATAGCTATACTTCCTAAAACCACACTTAATATAGTTAATGCTGCCAATAATTCAATAAAAGTAAAACCGCTTTGATTAATAAAAATTTTCTTCACTAGGCTCACCTTTCCAAAAAATATGTTGTTAGCCTAACATTTTGTTCCCTGTTCCTTTCAAACCAATAAACCTTAACTTCTACCAGCCAAAGATCTTCTTCTCCGCTCACTGGAAAAACTAAAACTTCCCTTTGGTATTCAATAAACCCTTCAACAGGCTGTTTTTCTTCTGGTTGAGGGATCTGATAAATATTACTTTTCAAGATTTCCATTTTTTCTCTAGCCAAAGAAGTAGCAATAGTAATTCTTTTAGCCTTTACCTGGGCTGAATATCCGGAAGAAAACATTTTTAAGAAAGGTATAAATATTACCAATAAAACAACCAAAGCCAATATAATCTCAATTAATGTAAACCCATCATTATTTAGCGGTTTTTTCATTTTTAACCTCATCTTAATATTTCACCTTTTCTAATAAGGAGGAAGGTTACTTAATCGGCACCTGCCCGTTACAGGACTAATAATTATGTATAAATATTTTTCTTTTCCATCTGTAATGCTTATAGTCCCTCCTTGAGAAGGATTACCAGTTGAATAGAAGTAAATAGCATTATCCGGAAAATTGGTTGAATATAACTGAACATCCTGCTCCAAGTTTACAATTTTATAAGTCTGAGCAAGACTATCTTCATTAATGTTTCTAGTAATAAAATAACGGTTATTAACAGGATCAAACTTAATCTTGTACCAAATACCTTCGCCGATTGATAACTGTTGGATTAACCTAATATCACTCACTATTAAAGATGCACTGCTCCTTAATTTGTAATACTTGAAACTGCTATCTAATTTGGGCCAACTTAATCCTAAAATTATTCCCAGAATAGTTACAAACAAAATTAATTCCAAAAAAGTAAAACCTTTCTCATTCTTATGTAATCTCAAATCAGCTCATCGCCCTCATAAAAAATTTAGATACCAGTTCATTAAGTCAAACCCAAATAAAACTGCAAGCATTGCTCCAAAGGCAATAAAAGGCCCAAAGGGAATATAATCCTTTCTGTCCTTAATTTTCAACATTATCAAAATAATTCCTCCCACCGCACCGACTAAAAATGACAAAAAAAGGGTTATTAGTATTAACCTCCACCCCAGATAGAGGCCTAACATCCCTACAAGCTTTACATCTCCTCCCCCCATTCCTCCCTTAGAAACAAGAGCAATAGATAGCATAATTAAAAAACCAACCAGGCTTCCCAAAACAATTTCTTGAATTGTCAATCCTCTCCATAAGGATAGAGGCACACCAACTATTCCTCCTAATAAAACCAAGCTATTAGGTATAATCTTAAAATATAAATCAATAAAACTGATAATTATAAGTAAGGACATTAAAAACAAAAAAACGATCAGTTCTTTTTCTAATCCAAACTTATTAAACATAACCACATATAAAAAACCGGATATTAATTTCACCAGAAGATATTGAAAAAAATTTTTATCTTTACAGTTTCTACATCTTCCTCTTAGGAAAAAATAATTGATTACCGGAATTAAATCATAAGAAGGTATTTTATAGTTACATTCGGGGCAGTAAGGTGAGAGAAAAATAATAGATTGTTTTCGCGAAATTCGATAAATACAAACATTAAAAAAACTTCCCAGAATAAACCCGATTATAAAGACAAAAATATAATTCAAAATTATATTCCCCCTATTGTTATAGAAAGAAAAAGGTGACCGCAGCCACCTAATTCCCTATTCTCCTGCCGAATCTGGATCCCAATTGATTTTTATATCCCCTTTATTAGTTACGCTAGCAGTAATTTGACTTCCGTCTTGAGGATCTTTAGGTTCAACGCTATCAAGATAATCAGCCAATTTCTCAAAATCTATTTGTGTACCATTTTCGTCTGCTTTTCCATCACTTGTAGGCCATTTCCCTTCTGCTGCATAATAAATCTGAACTGCTGTTTCAATAAGTTTTTTTTGAGCGTTTCTAGCTTCTTTCCTTGCCTTATCAGCTGCATTGGTAAACCGTGGCACTGCAACTGCAGCCAAAATTCCGATGATAATCACTACAACCATCAATTCAATTAAAGTAAAACCCTTTTCATTTTTACTATGTTTCATCCTAATCCTAATCAATCCATATGCCATCTTAAAAAATTCCTCCATAAATTTATTTTTTAAATTTCCACTGAAGAAAATCTTACCATCCTAAATTAATCAGATCAAACATTGGTAAAAGTATGGCCGCAGCAATTCCCCCTACTATCATGGACATAAAAATAATCATCAACGGTTCTATTATTGAAGTAATTCTGTTTAACGTAAATTCTGTTTCGGTTTCGTAAAAATCAGCAACCTTGCTTAACATAGAATCTAAGGCACCGGACTCTTCTCCAATGGCAATCATCTCTATTACCATAGGAGGAAAGAACCCACTCACCGCCAAACTTTTTGCCAATCCAACCCCCTGACTTACTCCCACCCGGGCAACAGTTATGCTATCAGAAATCACTTTATTTTCAACAGTCTTTTCCACAGCCGCTAAAGCTTGCAGAATGGGTATGCCTCCACTAAGTAGTGTGCTTAAAGTCTGACTAAATCGGGCAATATTTACTTTTGTTATTATATCGCCAATAATCGGTATAAATAATAAAAGCTTGTCCTTACCATATCTTCCTTTCTCAGAATTAATATACTTTTTTAACCCAACAATAATTGCCAAGTTAAATATAATTATTAAATACCAGTACTTTTTTAGCAAAACGCCTAAGTCAAGAAGGATTCTTGTTGGTAAGGGTAAATCTAAATCCATATTTATGAAAACATAACTAAACATTGGTATTACCCAAACCAGCAGAAAAAAAACAACCACAACAGTAACCATCCCAACAAAAGAAGGATAGGTCATTACATTTTTTATCTTTTCTCGGAATTTATATTCTCTCTCAAATTGCACTGCCAACCTATTCAATACTTCATCCAAAACTCCTCCAAGTTCACCGGCTTTAATCATAGTTACCATCAATTCCGGAAAAATTTTTGGATATCCTTCCATAGCATCGGCTAAACTTTCC
>DUMD01000164.1 GCA_012840065.1 Clostridia bacterium | reverse complement strand
TAAAGCTAATGGTTACATAGTGTTTTTTATTCTTTTAAATATCCTCTTTCAATGGAATCATTTATTATCTCCCTAGCATACTCCCAAAGTTTAGGAGCATTTTGGGCTAAAACTTCAACTCTTTTTAAAACCTTCTCCTTATTAACTCCTGGTTTTTTCCAGGTATGCCCCTTAGTATTGTAATTAAGAATTAAAGGTTCCAAGCGATCAAGACAGGCTGCAAAACGGGCCTCCGGGGTTTCTAATTCTTCGAATTCACGCCAAAGCTCCCAAAATTCCCCAGTCTGGTCAGGAGGTAAAATATTAAATATTCTCGCTGCAGCCTTCTCTTCTCGTTCCGCCTTATCCTGATTAGCCTTTTCATCATAGCAAAATGTATCCCCGGCATCAATTTCCACCAAATCATGGATAAGAACCATCTTGATCACCCGCAGCAAATCTAATTCTTTCTCTGCTGCATATTCAGAAAGCAGGACAGCCATCACTGCCAAATGCCAAGAGTGTTCCGCATCATTTTCATTTCTTTCTACACCCGTTATTACGCTCTGCCGGAAAACCTGCTTTAACTTATCAATTTCCACAATAAAATCAATCTGTTTTAATAGCCTTTCCCTTTCCATTTAGACCACTCCACCAACTAAATTTATGAATAATATACCTTAATTCTTCGCTGCCTGCAAGCCCATACAAAAATGCTCTGCAATTTAAAAGGGCTGTAAACTGCAGTTTACAGCCCTTATGCAATCTTTGTTTAGCTTAGACCCAATTTCTTTCTCTTACCGATAATATGATTTTCAATATTATTGGCCACTTCTACCGGGTCGTCCCCTAAGGCAACTTTTCCTCCCGTCAGTCCTTCCACGTCCTCGGTAAGCAGTTTTACTAACTTAGGTGCACCGGTTATGAAAGGAGTAGGAGAAAGGTGGGTATAGGCCCCGTAGGCTACTGCAAAAAGACCGTCAATAGTTGCCTTTTGTTCCATCCACTCCGGAGCAGTAACCGCAATTGGCAAATCCGGAATGTCCACATCCAAATGATCAGCCAAGGCTGTTACCAACATAGAAATCCTTCCAGTATCGGTACAGGTTCCAAAACTTAAAACAGGAGGTATTTTTAATAAACTACATACTTCCCTTAAACCCTCACCTGCCATTTGAATCGCATCCAAATTACAAAGTCCGGCTACTTCCAGAGCATGATTGCCACAGCCTCCGCTTACCACCAGAATATTGCGTTTAATTAGTTCCTTGGTTAAATTAATAGTATTCCAATCCTGAGGACCGTTTCTTAAACTGGAGCAATTGACTAAAGCCACAACTCCTTTAATTTTTTCTGCAGCAATAACATCAACCAAGGGGTCAAGCTTATTTCCAAGCGCCTCTAAAACCGCTTCCGTAGAAAATCCGGCAATTGCTTTCTGAGTAATTTTAGGAACTTTAGGCTGAACTTTCCCCTTCCGTTTTTTAAAGTTTTCTATACCCAATTCAATCAATTTATCTGCCATAGCATCAACTTCTGCCGGATTATAGGGAATCTTATGTTCTAATCCCGGCAGATCAATAATTGTGCTCACACTGACCAGGGTAACCTGATACTTTTCCGCATACATATCAATTGCCGGCGGAGAACAATTTTCTTCCATTGCCATTACATCTACGGTCCCTGTAGCCAAGAGAGGTTCTATGGTAAGCCAATTCCCCATTAACCCCACAAAAACATCGTCCATAGGAAATCTTTGGATCAATTCCTGCCCTGTTTCAATGGAACCAACAACCCGCAGGCCTTTTGCTCCTGCCGCCCTGGCCCTTTCCTGCACCTCCGCCGTCCTGGCTTTTTGAAGAGTTGCTACCCCGGCCCAAGGCTGATGGCCGTTAAAGACAATATTGACATAGTCGGGATCCATAATTCCCAAATCAGTATTAACCTCATGGGGCTTCGGAGTCCCAAATAAAATATCCTGAACCATTTCCAAACCAATTTGAGCATTATAAATAGTCGCCAAACCTAAACGAAGTGCTTTTACTGCTAAAGAAACATAATTGCCATCCACATTGGTTAAACAACTGGCCACACAGTTCTGTTCCTCGTGATTGGTCCCCGCGGGATAAATCCCTATTTTTCTCCAAACATCTTTTCTTTTTTTAGGCGCGAACACTTCTACCATTACATTTGGTTCATCCGGACCGACCCTCAGCTGGTACTCCAGGAAATCTGCAAGCTCAATAGCCATTTTATTTATATCCTGATTTGTATTGATACCTACCTTTTCACACATCCATTTTAACTTATCCACATCCGTAATCTTAAAAGGAGTCTTTCCCTCCGCTGTTGCCCGCAAAGTACGAAATGCCTCATAAGCATGGTGGCTATATGTACCTGCCCCCATAAGATTGCGGAGCAACATATTTCTCATAGCCATTGCATCCGGACCAATCCCGCATACTCCCCTATCCTGAGGGCCTTTCTCAGTGATTCTGCAGGGACCCTGGGTACAAAGCCAGCAACTTAAACCCTGCAAACAAAACTTGCAGCGAATTTTTTCCTGCAGCGTCCAGCGGTCAAAAACATTGGACATGCCGTCTTCCCTGATTCGTTTTAGCATTTCTTCTACTGAATCATGGTAGCTAACCCGTCCCTCGGTCTTTTCTAAAATTGTTTCAGCCAATAGTCAAACCACTCCTTTCCTAATTATTATTAATAATTTTTCTCTAAATAAAAATTGCTATACCTCGAAAAACAATTTTCCGCCTTTAAATAGAAAAACAGAGAAAATACTCCTTTTTATTCTTCCTTGCCGAAAATATTTACGGCTTTCTTCCCTCGATTAAACTAATTATACCTGCCGCATAATTACGGTACCTCACCTCAATCAATCCTAGCCCTTGGAACAAGCCGGACAATTCCTTAGGAGATAAAAAAGTTTCAATTGAGGAAGCAAAATATTTGAAAGCTTGAGAATTATTAGTAACTAAACCACCTACAAAAGGAAGGAAATACCTGACATAAGGCCGAAAAACAGTCATTATTACAGGGTGGGGCTTTCCCATATCTATTGACACTAATTTACCCCCTGGCTTGACAACTCTGATCATTTCTTCTAAAGCAGATGAAATATCAGCTATGTTCCTCAGCCCCCAGCCTATAACAGCACAGTCAAAAAAGTTATCTGCAAAGGGAAGGTCTGCCGCATCCGCCCTAATTAGTTTTATATTTGCCCTGAATTTAAAATTTCTCAGATTATCCGCAGCCTTTGCCAACATTTCCCTTGAAAGGTCAACCCCCACTACCCTGCCCTCAGGCCCGGCAGACCTAGCTAACTCCCTAGTCAATTTGGAAGTGCCGCAACACAAGTCAAGGCAGGTTGAGCCCCTCTTCACTTCCGCCTTTTTCACCGCCAATCTCCGCCAGTGTTTATCCAAACCAATAGTCATTAAGCTATTCATATAATCATATCCCTGGGCAATTGAATCAAAAATAGATATTATTTCATTTTGCTTTGCCATAACCATACCTATCCTAATCCCTCTTCTTTTCTTAAACTGTTTTGAATAGTCCAAACGCCGACTAATCCCTAGATCCTCTTCCTTTTTATAATTCTCAGGATACACTCTTAAAATTCTTCTCTAAAAGTTTAAAAGGCAGCATCCTGTGATGCCGCCTCAAAAAAGAAAAACATTGCTAATCAATAATCATTTTTTTGCTTTTATATACCCATAGGAAAGAGCCATTTTGCCCGTACTTTCATTGAATACCTGGAAGAAAAGCTCAAGCTGGTCCTCCTGCTCCTTCCGGTCCAAGAACTGGACTTTGAGCTGATCTCCTCCAAAAACCATCCAGGTTAATTTGGCTCCGATAATTTCAATCCTGTGGGGATTGTTATCCAATTCCCGATTAGTAACCTCCCGCACTCCGATAGCAATCGTAACCGTCCCCTGCAGTAAAGGACTAAGCAGATTTAGAATAAAGAAAAAATATCTTAAATAATTTAGATATTAATTTAAAATTTCTGCCGGGATTTCAATTGACTTTACTTTATAGGTAAACTTCCCCATCGGAGTTTCAACCTCAACTTTGTCATCTATTTTTTTAAGTAATAGTGCTTTGCCCAGAGGAGATAAATAGGAAGCAAAATCAAAATCAACCTCTAAATTATTTTCAAAAGGTGAAACAATTTGATATTTTTCAACTTCTTTGCTTTCTAAATCCTCCACCTCCACAATACTGCCAATAATAATAAAAGGACAATTGTTTTCCGCCCTTTCGCTTACTTCATACTTAGAGATATATTTCTCAAGCTGCTTAATATAATTTGTAAGCAGCTTGGTAAAACTATCCCTTTCCGCTGTGATATCAGGAAAATATTTTTCTAAAATTTGCTCCCCTTCTTCCTCAATATCCACCAAGTGTTTTTCAAGTAGTTCAAATATTTCTTTTGACACTACCTCCTTTGCCATCCCGCCCCTCCTCTCTAATTTTTATTGTACTTGATAAAAAAGCCCAAAATAGCATAAGAAGACACCTCACAAACAAAACTGTGAGATGCCTTTTGTTTCAATGTACCACAAATTACAATGATTGTCAATGCTGGATACCTGTTCCATTTTATTGTAAATAAAACATTTTATAACAAATGATTTTAATTAAAGATAAAATCAAAAAAGTTGGATAATATAGTCCTCCCTAATCAATAATACTAATGAACTAATGAAAACCACAAAGCAGGAGGATATTCAAAAATGGAAGACAAGCAGCTAATAAAAGGATTAAATAAAATTCTTACTTTTGAACACGGCCACCTAGGCATGTATAAAAATTTTTTAGACTATGAGGATAAAGAAATTAGAAGAGTATTCAGGAGATTTATGGAAGTAGAAATAGAACATATTAACAAAATAAGCACTATTATCAGAAATTTAGGCAGCACTCCTTCCCCGCTTGTAGAAAGTGGAGATATTATCGGTAAATTATTTGGCATAACCATCAACTTTGCCAATATCAAGGATGTTCTAAAAGCTTTTAGCTTTATCGAAAAAAAATCCCAACAGGGATATGCAAATTTCATTGCTGAACTGGAACAGAATGGAGATAAAAGAAATGATTTTATTGCTGAATTAGCAGCACCCAATATGCTGGAAGCCCAATTAATGCATTTATGGCTGGAAGATAAATTAAAAAACATTTCATCTTCTCAAAACTGATAACCTTTACTCCCCCATATCTTTATGGACCTTTTCCTCTCCTTGAACTTTTTTATAATAATCAACAATGTATTGATCTACTTTTTTACTCAGGCGCAAGAGAATATCCTTGCTCATATTCATACTTGCCCCATTATTAAGAAGCTTCCGGACAAGCTCTATCTTTTCAAGTTGATCCAAGCCTAAGCACCCCCACAGGTCCTTATATAAATTATTCTATATTATGCATTGGCTTTTTGCAAATCATATTTGTAGGCATGTAGCCCATTTTTATCTAGATGAAACTGGGATAAAGTATGAATAGCAAGGAGTGAGGGAAATGAAAGAAAAGTTCGGGATAGATAATAAGGCAATCGGACAAAGAATTAGGATTGAAAGGGAAAATTTAAATCTTACCCGGGAAGAGTTTTCCGAATTAGTAGGATTATCCGAATATTATGTAGGACAATTAGAACGGGGAGACAGACAGATGAGTTTAATGGCAGCTGTGAAAATTGCCAACTGCCTGCATTTAAGCTTGGATTACCTTATTTTCGGCAAAAAATATTGCAGTAGCCAACCGGACAAAAGCATTTACCTCGCTCATGATCCAGACACATCCTATCTTATTGATAAGGAAAATGCTGAAATAAAGGCCCTGCTGGAAAAATGCTCATCTAAAGAATTAGACTTAATTAAAAAGCTGATAAAAACAATCCTTCCCTATCTTTAAAAACCAAGCAATAAAAACAAATAAAAATTCCTTTCCGGCAAGAACTAAAAACAATTTTACCAGAAAGGAATTTTTTTATATAAATCATATCCTATAAAATATTTTACTCGATTACCACTGCTGTACCGGAGGCAGTTACCATAAGCATATTGCCGCCCTGACCCAATACTTCATAGTCAACATCTACTCCCACAACCGCATTGGCTCCCATATCCCTTGATCTCTTTTCCATTTCCCTTAGGGCTGCTTCCCTTGCTTCGATTAATTCCCCTTCATAGGACCTGGAACGCCCGCCAAAAAAATTAGTAAGTCCGGCAGCAAAATCCTTAATAAAATCTACACCGGAAATCACTTCCCCGAAGACTATTCCTTTATAGGCAACAATCTTTCTTCCTTCCACATTAGGTGTAGTGGTTATAATCATCCTAAGCCCTCCTCGCAAATATATTTTTAATATTGTACCATAAATTCGCGAATCTGATTTGTCAAAGTAAGAGAATCTCTCCAAAAACAACTTTCTTAAAACCACTTATTTATTTTCCTTATTCTCCTAATCTAAATCTGCCAGTCAATAGGTTCCAATCCGTGTTTTATTAAGAAATCATTAGTTTTGGAAAAAGGCTTGCTACCAAAAAAACCTCTTTTGGCTGACAAAGGGCTTGGATGAACTGACTCCAAGATAAGATGCCGATTTTCCGTTATTAAACTTTTCTTTGCCCTGGCATTATTCCCCCAAAGAATAAAAACCACAGGCTGTTCCTTTTTATTAAGCTCTCTGATAATTTGATCCGTAAAGATCTCCCAACCCTTCCCCTTATGAGAATTAGGTTCTCCGGCCCTAACCGTCAAAACCGAATTTAACAACAGAACTCCCTGATCCGCCCATTTCTTAAGATAACCGGTTTGAGGAATAGCACAGCCCAAGTCATCATGTAATTCTTTAAAAATATTCTGCAATGATTTAGGAATCTCTACCCCAGGATTTACTGAGAAACTTAAACCATGAGCCTGACCGTAATTGGGATAGGGATCCTGGCCGAGAATTAGAACTTTAACGGCTTTATAGGGAGTATAGTTTAGAGCATTAAAAATATCCTTGAAAGGAGGAAATATTGTCCTATTTTTATACTCCTCCTCTAAAAACTTGCAAAGATTTTTCATATAAGGCTTATGAAATTCCGTCTTAAGTATTTCAGCCCAATCATTAGTAAGCATTCAATCGCTCCTTGCTAAATTTTTTGTAAGCACTATTCTTTGAACCAGGTCCTGTTTCCTTTAACTAATTTTGTAGGTTCAAAAAAAGAATAGTCTTAGGATTTTTTCTTTACAACAGGTATCCAAATCTCGCTTCTAAAAGTCGGCGAAGCTATATCTTTGTGCTCATTCCACAGTATTTCCGGCCCCTCTGCCTGTTCATAATTTGAAGAAGGAAACCATTCGGAATAAATGCGTCCCCAGACATTTTGCAGCGTATCGGGGAATGGCCCTACTGCTTCAAATACAGCCCAGGTTGAAGCAGGAACCTCAAGCTGGACCAAGTTATCCGGGCATTCCTTTGTTGTGGCCACACCTATATAATGGTCAAGCTCCCCTTTTTCCTCCATCCGCCCTTCAGAAAAGTTTGTGGATACACTAAGTAGTCCTAATGGTTCTACATTAGATAAGGCTTTAAGCTGGTTAATTAATTCTTCTGTTAAGCTCTCCCACATAGCGGCAATCTCAGGATTCACGCCATGAAAAATTATAGGCACCCTTTTCATTAGACCAACTATACGGAAGGCCTCCTTCTCTACAATCCGATAATTCATTTCATCTCCCCCTTTAATTGATAACTGAAAGGACATTCGCGGATAAGCCTTTAACAACCGGCCCTTATTCCTGGCTTCTGAGGGTGTTATCCCATGCAGATTTTGAAAGGCTCTTGTAAAAGAATCCGCTGAGCTGTATCCATATTTAACTGCCAGGTCAATTATTCTAATATCACTGTCATTAAGTTCAAAAGCTGCAAGGGTAAGACGCCTACGACGAATATACTCGGACAGGCTAATACCGGCAAGAAAAGAAAACATTCTCTGAAAATGATATTCAGAGCATAAAGCCCGCCTGGCTACCTCTTTCAAATCGATATCATTTGTAAGATTTTCTTCAATATAGTTTAAAGCCTGGTTGAAATTTTCCAACATAACCGCTTACCCACCCCCTTTCTTACCAATAGGATAACAGAATTAAGAGTTATCTTTCCGACATTTCCTGCCCCATTATGCAGGATTTAAAAAAATAAATCTACTCTAATCATCTTCATAAAATCCTGAATCAATTAATTTAGAAAATAATAAAGGATTAAGGAATAAAAGGGTATTCCTTAATCCTTTATTATTTTACAACTTTTTCTTAAATTAAACACCTAATTCCTATTATTAACGCAACCTGCTCTCATTCACCTTCAGCCATTTTTTGCTCTCAGCATAACTGGGCAGGATAGACTCTACAAGATTCCAAAAATCCTTTGAATGGTTCATAATTTTTAAATGACATAATTCATGAACAATTACATAATCTATTATTTCAAGAGGAGCCATAACCAGTCTCCAGTTTAAATTTATATTACCCTTGCTGCTGCAGCTTCCCCATCTGGTCTTCTGGTTCCTAATCACTACTTTACAGGGGCTCACCTTTATCTGCCTAGAATATTTTTTAATTCTTTCGCCGGCAATTTTAGCAAAACGCTGCCTGTACCATTGGAGCAGGGTTTCCTTTACTAGCTGCTTCCTGCTTTCCTCAAGCAATCCCTGAGATATATGTACCGTTATTGTATCATCCCCCATTATCACTTCAGTCTGGGCTAAATTTTTTTCCTCTACTTTAAGTGCATATTCTTTGCCAAGGTAGAAAAATTTCTCCCCATTTACAAATTCCCTACCTACCCTGTTTGAATTCCTTTCCCTTACTTCCTTTACTTTTTTGACAATCCATTCCGTCTTTTTCTCTACTATTTCCTGAATCTTCTTTTCGCTAATCCACAAAGGAGCAGCTACTTTAACCTCTCCATTCTTATCAACGGTTATTCCTATTGTTTTCCGTCTAGTTTTAACTAGAATATAAGCAATCCTAATACCATTACTCTCAATATAATAAACTTTATCCTTCATCTCATCACTCGCTGGCTTTAAAATTATAAACCGGTTTTATGATATCGACTATTTCAACTGTCTCCTGAATATTATTGATAATCTCTTCCATAGGTTTATAGGCCAGGGCGCACTCATCCAAAGTCGACCTATTAACCGTAGTGGTATATATCCCTTCCATTGTCTTTTTAAATTCTTCAAGACTGATAGTCTGCTTAGCCTTCCTCCTGCTCATCAGTCTCCCTGCCCCGTGAGGTGCAGAATAATTCCAGTCCTTATTGCCCTTTCCAATGCAAATCAGGCTTCCGTCCCGCATATTAAGCGGGATTAATACTCTTTCACCCTTTTGGGCAGAAATGGCACCCTTCCTCAAAATCATATTATTTAAATCAATATAGTTGTGGATGGTGGTAAATTGATCTTCTATTTCAAGTTCCATTCTGTTTATGATCTCATCAACAATAGCCTTACGATTATATACGGCAAACTGCTGAACTATTCTCATATCATGCAAATAATTGTTGTAACTTTCCCCTTGGACATAAGCCAATTGCTTGCTGATCTTGACACCCTTAAGTTCCTTATAAGCCAGTTGCTGATAGTATTCTGCCACCTGTTTGCCCAAATGCCTGCTTCCGGAATGAACCACCAGGTACAATGTTCCATCCTTATCTTTATTAACTTCTATAAAATGGTTTCCGCCTCCCAAGGTACCAATACTCAGCCTTGCCCTGTCCAGATCAACATGTTTTTTACAAATTAAACTGCCTAAATCTATATATTTAACATACTTATGCTCTTTTTTTCTAATATTAAACCCTGAAGGAATATGATCGTAAATAACCCTATCCAGTTTTTCAAAATCAATCTCTTTCTGCCTTAATTTTATAGTTTCCATACCGCAGCCTATATCCACACCAACCAAATTAGGCACAATCTTATCAGTTATGGTCATGGTTGTACCAATAGTGCATCCTGCCCCGGCATGATTATCAGGCATAATCCTAATAACACTATCCTTAACAAATTCTTGACTACATAATTCCAAAATCTGGGTCTTTGCCTCATTTTCAATCGTATCAGCAAACACCTTGGCTGTATTATACTTTCCCTTAATCTCGATCATACTATCACCCAACTTTCAGACATTTAACAGATGAAAAATAGCCTTAATGATTTCTAATAATATCCTTAAATTGATGCTATCATAACAAAATAAAAAAATGAAGCCCCGCTGAAAAAGCAAGTGCTTCTGCAAAGCGATCTTCCCTAAGCTTTTTCTCTTCCTTATCTAAGTAATAATTATTTCAGCAGTTGCATTATAGGCTGGCCTTCCATAAAAAAATTGAAAACTTACCCAACCACATGTTTTGCCTCTATACTCTACAATCCACAACGGTCTTTTTTCAGGATTATGTTCATTAAACCAATCCAGTCCATCATCTACTGATTATCATCATAATTATAAAGCAAATTTTATAACAGTTACGTAATATTTTTCTCCTTTGCAATTGAATTGGAAGAAATTTTGATTGAGTTATGAACATTATTCCTATTTATTCTTCTTCAATACAAAATAACATTGATTATCTATATATTCCAACCCTCCAACGGTTTTTTTCATATCTTTCTTAGTATTACTATGTTTTCTAATGATATCTTTAAAATCATCATTGACATCTTTCTCTAACACATATTTCTTTCCTTTTCTGTAAATCAACCCATCTATAGTAAGTGAAGAATTCCTCAATAACTCTTCGGCATCCCCATAATGATTATTGGTTAATATAATTCCACCAAGTTTAACATACTTCTTACATGATTGAGTAGTCTCGCCAGCATATAGCGCAATCAGTAAATCATAGTTTTCCTCTCTTATAGGAAGTGGTTTTGTATAATCTCCGTGAATAAACTGAACATAGGCAGACTGCTTATATTTTTTATTGCTGTTTATATAATTTAAAATACTATGAATATCATCAAAGAACTCCTTGGCTATCTTGCTAATGTCCACATATACTACATGCTGGAAATAAAAAGACGGTGTTATATGTACAGAGCTACCTGGATATAAAACCGTATTACAGCCATATTCCTTTTTTAATATTTCAAACAATCCTGCCGAACTTGATATCTACGTAAAATCTTTTGTATAAATCAACGTTTCTATCGTTATTCATCTACGCCCCCTCAATGCCCAAACAGTAATGCTTATCAATTACATCTCTTCACAAATAAAACAATTGTATGCAATTTCTCTTCCTGTATTTTTAAAAAGCAAAAACCTTCCAAAAATTAATTTATATCACTCTATTTGATCGTATTATGACAAACTGTAATGAAAAAATGATGCGCATTAACAAAACTAAACTGTGCTTAGTTTTTCTATTGCCTCTTTTTCATGTGGCAAGAAAAATATCTCTTTCCCTTTATTACTTTCATAAATAAAATCCTTTAAACTCTCACTTGTCTATAGAGAAAAATCCCCTACAATGGCTATTTTGACATGATAATTAACAAACTTTTGCAATATTTCTCCTGCCAGTCCCGTGCTTAAATCAAAAAAATCATCACAAATTGCCGATTTATTCAAAATTATAGGAATAAGTATAACTCGTTCTAAACCAAACTCTTTTACTTTATAGAATCTAATGATAAATAAAATGATTTTAACTCATCCTTGATATCCTGCGATAAATAATGCCACCTTATATTCCGAATGGCTCCTTCTAAAGCATATAACCTGTTGAGACAAGCACTGCTGTCAGTACTTCTAAGTCGCAAAAATGTTTCTTTGCTTCCTAACTCTATTAACTGCTCAGACGTTTCCACACCTACCTCTTTTAATTGTTTTTCTAGTTGTTTGCCTATATTCGGCATATCACTTAATTTAGTCATTTCACCTATCTCCTTTACAAAAAAATATATTGTAATTATATTCTTTATACCATAATATACCATAATACACCATAATATAAAAAACACAAATCCCGCAGCAAATGAAAATTTCTCTTTCATCTGCTACGGGATTTTGGAACGAACTTTATTTTTATGGAACGAACTTTATTATCATGGAGTGGACTTTATTTGAATTATACATCATGTATATTTAAAATAATCTCCGCTCCAAACGACTTTCCCTCAAACCCTTATCCCTTCTCGCCTTAACCCTATTCTCCTAATCTCTTCCAGATAATAAAGTCCGCTCTAAAATTCCTTAATTTTATCCCATTTATTAACACTTTTTCCTTAAT
>DUMD01000163.1 GCA_012840065.1 Clostridia bacterium | reverse complement strand
GTTACCGGTTCAATATCAACAAAGACCGGCTTTGCCCCCTCATAAAGCAGACAATTACTGGAGGCCACAAAACTGAAGGAAGTAGTAATTACTTCATCCCCCTCTTTAATTCCTAGGCTTTTAACAGCTAAATGAAGGCCACTGGTCCCACTGTTAACGGCAATAGCATATCTCCTTCCCAAATAGCCAGCAAAATCCCGTTCAAATTGACTTACCCTTGGTCCCATGCTAAGGTATTGGGAGCGGAGAACGGTTAGGACTGCTTTAACCTCCTCATCGGTAAGATCAGGATAGGACAGCTCTACTTTCATTAAGACTCTCCCCCTCAAGCAAAATATTTTGTGCAGAACAACCCTCGTTAAACAGTAAATCAATTATAGATAAATTAGGCAGAAAATTAGTTCCCGTCTGGCGATAAACAGGATGGTTAAAATTCTGCCATTTTACCCTGATCCCCTTAGCTGTAAATAATTTCTCGTCAATATAACGTTTACTGCCGCTTCCCTGGCCGCTCAAATAAATTTTGCCCCCAACTTCCTTGACTAAAGAGATTAAATAATCCACCCCTTCCCTATTCTTTCTTGGCAATATTTCACTGGCAAATAGAAGTTTGGTATTTACCTTTAATTGACTCAATACATAATTAATTAAGGCCACATTTAAATCAATTAAACGTTCATAATTCCGGCCATAAATATCCTGTAAATCAGGGTAATATTTTTCAAAATAAGGTGTCTTACCGTAAAAAGACTTGATCGTACCTAAGTGTTTGCGGACCCAGGGCTGGTTATTGGCTATTTTGGCTTCCTTTATCAAAACCAGCTTGCTTTTATTTAAAACAGGTACAGTCAGCCAGCCCCTTTTTTCGCCGGCTTTATAAGCGGTTCTATGGCAAAAACTCTTTCCTCTTGGAAGTTGAACATTATCTAAAAAAATAAATAGGTCTGATTTCATAATTTTGTGAAAATAGCCCAACCAGGGTAAAAAATTAGGCTGGTGAATACTGACTATCATTTCTTATCCTCCCAGACCAACCGGCTTACAAGTAATAAGAATAATTTTCCTGCAACCAATCCCAGGTCAGCTTTAAACCTTCGCTCATCTTAACCTGAGGATAAAAATTCAGCAATTGTTTTGCCTTTCTATTATCAATCCTATATTGCCTTATGTCCTCACTATCATCAAGAATTATTAAACCGGGGCTCTTTCCCGTAACATCCTGGGCTAAATTTGCTAAATCATAAATAGAAATGCTCTCGTCCCCAGCCACATTAATTACTTCCCCTCTGGCTTTCTCGCTGCAAACTGCTAGTATTGTGGCATCCACTGCATCCTTTATATAAGTATAAGTGCGGACCTGTTTCCCTCCCCCTTTAATAATTATTGGCTCATCCTGCAGGCAATTAAGCAAAAAAGCCAGGGGTGCGCTTAACCTAGCACATCTTGGCCCGTAAAGATCAGAAAAACGAAGGATTACCAAAGGCAAATCATAGTTACGATACATTACATCACAATAATATTCCCCGGCAAGTTTGGTTGCTCCATAAAGCAAAAGGGGATGAACCGGATGTTTTTCATCAATAGGAGTATACTCCTGGATACCATAAACTGAAATGGATGAGGAATAAACGAAAAATGCATTTTCTTCATAAGCAGAACGCAAACAATTAAACAAGCCCACAATTCCCGTAGCAACATGTTGATTTTCCAAGGACCGATCGCATAAAGGCATGGGAAAGGCCGTATGAATAATAACATCCACTCCCTTCGCTGCCTTTCTTACCTGGTCATAACAGTTTGCATCTCCCCTTATAAACTCAATTTCCTTTTCAATGGAAGCCAAATTAGCTCTGCTGCCAGAAGAAAAGACGTCAAAAACCCGCACAGATGCACCCTGGCCAAGAAAACCCTCTGCCAAATGGGATCCTAAAAAGCCGGCTCCCCCCACGATCAAAACAGTTTTCCCTGTTAATTTCAAACTCTCCCACCTCCTAGGTCTACTTATTTAGTCTATTCATCCTGCCCTAAAAGTGTTATAATTTGCTTATCATTAATAGCCTGAAGATGCAATAAAAAAACTGCCCACAAAAATTGCAGGCAGTTTTTTGTCCCCATGTCCTCCAAAAATAAAAAAACTTGTTTTTATTTCTATCTACATTTAGGTTAAATTTTTTTAACCCGTTTATTACTGATATACTCATTATTGTTTAATAATTCATAATACTTCATAATCAAGACATCCAGCTCCTGGCTAAGGGAGATAATCTCCTCATCAAACTTATCCTCATTTCCTCTCTCAACTTTTTGCAACACTTGGCGCAGTTCTTCAATCTGTTTTAGAATATTATCCAACATAGTAAAACCACCTTCCTAAAAACACTCCTATCACTCAACCTTTCACTAAATCTTCTTTACATCTAAAAGCTAGCTTTTTTATTTCTTACCCTAAATAGCTCCAACTGAAACTCAAGAGTCCCGAGTTATTAAAAGTCGGGACTCCAATTAATTTATTTTCTGTAAAGAAACATCATCAAAGCCATGTTCACCGCTGCCCCCATTTACCAGCAAATACAGTCTGACGGCAGTTGTACCGGCAGGAACGGTAATGGTTTTCCCCATCTCCTCCCAGCCTGTACCTTTATGGCTATAGAGCAGG
>DUMD01000162.1 GCA_012840065.1 Clostridia bacterium | reverse complement strand
TAGCGGAGGGGCCACACCCGTTCCCATCTCGAACACGGCAGTTAAGCCCTCCAGCGCCGATGGTACTTGGACCGCAGGGTCCTGGGAGAGTAGGTCGTCGCCGGAACTTACTAATTGTTCCTCAGTAGCTCAGCGGTAGAGCAACCGGCTGTTAACCGGTAGGTCGTAGGTTCGAACCCTACCTGAGGAGCCATTTTTTTTTGTCTTTTTTTGACCGGACAATTAGTGTTCGGTTTTTTTATTTGCTTAAAAAGATGTTGTTTAATCTTTATTTAAATCGGGTATTAACAGACTAATCAAATTTAATATTATAAGATATTTAAGAAAGGAGAAAAAATGAAGGTTGCAGTAAAAGAGTGTGGCGGATGTAATTCTCGTCTTGATAAGAAGGCTTTAATCAATTTAATAAAAGAAAAATTGGTTAATAAAGGTGTTGATTTTGTCCCTTTTACTAGTCCTGAATACGACGTTTTAATCAGTATTAGTGGCTGTCATGTAAATTGTGCGGCAAAGAATGCTTCAGAGTTTATGCCAGATGGTGTTACTCTTATAGTTGTTCATGAGTATATTGTTGATGGTATCTACACGATGAATATTGAGGAAATGAGTGAAATAATAGTTTCTAAAATTTTAAAGCTTAAGGAGAAGGTTTTAAAAGCAAACGAAGCTTAAAAGCTAAAAAAAGGAGGCAGTAAAACAGAGCAAATGGCCTATTTTGCTGCTTCCTTTTTTATGTTTGAAAGTTGACCGAAGAATTAGCTTTCCTTTTTTTGTTCTAACTGTCCTAAATAATCTGCTCCTTCTCCTCCATAGACCGCAAGTCCTTCTCCAAATTTAACTTTAGAGAGGAGATATTGTTTGGAACTTTCAGTTTTTTGGATTACTTTTTCTTTTAAATCGTCTTCTGTATCCTTTTTTACTCTGCCTAGTTGTTCTCGGTAAACTTGCGGTGGTTGTTTTTTTGACATTATTATATACCTCCTGTTTTTTTATATTATTTGCGTCTAAAGAAGAAAATATTTTTTGGTTTTACTACTGTTGATATGAAATCTTGGCAATTGACTAATTGATATGTTAAAATATTAACAGTATTCTTACTTGGGAGGTATAAATTTTATGGCAGGTCATTCTAAGTGGGCAAATATAAAACATAAAAAATCTAAGGCTGATGCTCAAAAAGGTAAAATATTCACTAAAATTAGTAAGGAAATAATTGTTGCAGCCCGGGATGGCGGAGGAGATCCCAGTGCAAATTTTAGACTTAAGATGGCTATCCAAAAAGCAAAGGATGTAAATATGCCAAATGAAAACATAGAAAGAGCAATAAAAAGAGGTACTGGCGAGCTAGGAGGAGGTAACAGTTTTGAAGAAGTTGTTTATGAAGGTTATGGGCCTGGCGGGGTAGCAATTTTATTAGAAATAACAACTGATAACCGGAATAGAACAGCTTCTGAAATTAGGTATATATTTTCCAGAAATGGAGGCAGTCTTGGCGAAACTGGTTGTGTAGCTTGGATGTTTGATAAAAAAGGTTATTTGGTAATTGATAACGAAGAAAACCCTGTGGATGAAGATGAATTGATGATGGCTGCTTTAGATTTAGGAGCGGATGATATCAAAATAGAAGATGATACAATAGAGATTTTTACGGAACCAAGTTTATTTAATGAGATTAGACAGGGTTTAGAAGAAAAGGGGTATAAATTTTCTGAAGCTGAGATTACTATGATTCCTCAAAATACAATTGAATTATTAGACCTGGATCAGGCTCAGCAAATGTTGAAACTTATGGATGCTCTTGAAGATCATGACGATGTACAGAATGTCTATGCTAATTTTGAGATTCCTGAAGAGGTTATGAAATCTATACAGGAATAGAATCACTTTTGTGATTCTATTCCTGTATATTTTTGTAAAAATAGGGAACAATACCAAACCAAAGAGCGCGAATTAGATTAGACGTGCTTTAGGGAGGTATCTAATTATGCTTACTCGATTTCGGAAACGTTGGAATTTAGGTTTGGTATTGTTCTGTTGTTGTATATTAGTAATTAGTTTTTACGGAACTTATCGGCTAATGACTTTAAATAATAATATTAATAATTCAGAGAATCAAGACCTAGTTGGTGAACGAGAATCTGTGGATGCCGTAAAAAATGATGGTTTAAAACAAGATGAAATGGAAGATATGACAGTAATTAATGTAAATACAAGGATAAAATATAAAACAATATATAAAAAATGCGGTCATATTGAAGAAAGAGAAAGTAAACCAAGTGTGGATTTGCTTGGTTTAGACTATGAGAAAGCAGTTAATAGGTTTTTAGATTGGAACATTGAAACTTTTACTAAGGAAGAAGTTGTATTAATTGCTGAAGTTAATGGGTTTGATAAAGATTGTTTGGAGAACAGTTATCTAGGGATAAAGGATGGAGCGGTTGCAGTTTTTTATGGGAAACCTGGAGAAGGAAAGGTAGTAAAAAAGCAAACGAATATTCTTGTTGCTAACCTTCCCCAAAGCGAAATAGCTGATTTGGAAAAGGGTATTATTATAAACAGCGAAGAGGAATTATATGAGATTTTGGAAGGTTTATCGAATTTAGAATAATATTAAAGATAATGATTCCTCAAAGGTAAAAATAGGCACATAAATAAATGTGTGTCTATTTTATATTTGAGGAATTATTTTTGTAAAAAATGATGGTTAAAGGAATATGACCAGTTATAGCGAATATGTTATAGATGGGAACCGGAGAAAGGAGAGTATAATTGATGATTATTATGGGAATTGATCCGGGGATTGCTATAACGGGTTATGGAATTATTGAATCAAATGGCAGCCAGTTAAAAGCAATTGATTATGGCTATATTCAAACCTTATCTTATGAGGCAAGTACATCACGGTTAAAGGCTATTTATGAAGGGGTATGCGGATTAATAAAAACATTTAATCCGGATATTTTGTCTATAGAAGAACTGTTTTTTAATAAGAATGCCCGCACAGCCATTGCAGTAGGCCAGGCTAGAGGTGTTGCCGTTCTAGCTGCTGCAATGAATAATGTAACTGTTAATGAGTATACTCCTTTGCAGGTGAAACAATCCGTTGTAGGATATGGAAGAGCAAAAAAAGAGCAAATTCAGTTTATGGTCAAAGAAATGCTTAATTTAAAAGAAATTCCTAAACCTGATGATGTTGCTGATGCTTTAGCTGTTGCAATTTGTCACTGTAACTGGTATAAGCTGGCTGATCGGATTAACAGCAAAAAAGAAAAAGGATTGAAAAGGAAATGATAGATTATATAGTGGGTAAGCTAGTGGACAGAGGGAATGATTATATTGTTGTAGAAGCAGGTGGAATTGGGTATCTACTTACTGTATCAAATTCCATTTTCCAAAAGCTCCCTCCCTTGGGAAGTGAAATAAAGGTATATACTTACTTAGCCGTAAAAGAAGACGAATTGTCATTTTACGGCTTTCTCTTAAAAGAGGAAAAGCAACTTTTTACTACTCTAATTTCTATTCAAGGTATTGGACCTAAAACAGCAATTTCCCTTTTATCTAAGGTGGAACCAAAAGAATTTATAGCTGCAATTTGTAATGAGGATTTAAAAAAATTGAGCACTTTACCGGGGATCGGTAGGAAAACTGCCCAAAGGTTAGTTTTGGAGTTAAGGGATAAATTAGTTAAGATGGCTATTGAAGAAGAAAATTCTTTAGTCAATTTAGCTAATGATGATAATAATTATGAAAATAATTATTCGGTTACTCAAGAGGTAGTTTCTGCTTTAGAAGCCTTGGGCTATCGTCCTGTGGAATATGGACAAGTTCTTCAGAATGCCGTTAAAGAATTGGGAACAAAAGTTTCGACTGAAGACTATCTTAAATATGTACTAGGACGACTTGGCAGTTAGGAGGTATAATTTTGGAACAGGAAAGAATTATTTCTCTAGCCCAGCAGGAGGAGGATCTAGAAGTAGAAAATAGCCTTCGCCCGACAAGTTTGCAGGAATATATTGGGCAAACAAAAGTAAAAGAAAATTTGTCTATTTATATTGCTGCTGCTAAGAAAAGACGGGAGGCTTTAGATCATGTTTTGCTATATGGTCCTCCAGGTTTAGGGAAGACAACTTTAGCTAATATAATTGCTTATGAAATGGGAGTGAATTTAAGAGCTACTTCTGGTCCTGCAATCGAAAGGCCTGGAGATTTGGCTGCGATTTTAACTAACTTACAGGATAAGGATGTGTTGTTTATAGATGAAATCCACCGTTTGAATAAACAGGTAGAAGAAATTCTTTATCCTGCTATGGAAGATTATGCTTTAGATATTATTGTAGGTAAAGGGGTAGGAGCGAGGTCCATAAGATTGGACTTGCCCAAGTTTACTTTAATCGGTGCAACGACTCGAGCAGGGAAATTATCTTCAGCTCTAAGGGATAGATTTGGAGTAATTAGCAGATTGGAGTTTTATAATCATGAGCAACTTTTGGAGATAGTAAAAAGAGGAGCGAGAATATTAAACATTCAGATAGACCATGACGGTGCTTTGGAAATTGCTAAATGTTCCCGGGGAACTCCTAGAGTTGCTAATAGGCTTCTTAAACGGGTAAGAGATTATGCTCAGATTAAAGCTGATGGGATTATTACCAAAGATGTGGCTAAACAGGCATTAGCTGTTCTGGAAATAGATAGTTTAGGTCTAGATAAAGGTGACAGAAGAATTCTGACAACTATAATCGAAAAATTTAAAGGTGGTCCTGTTGGTCTTGATACTATTGCTGCTTCAATCAGCGAAGAGCCGGAAACAATAGAAGATGTTTACGAACCATACTTATTGCAGATTGGTTTTTTACAGCGTACTCCAAAAGGAAGATTAGCTACTCATTTAGCATATGAACATCTTAATATTCCTTTACCAGAAAAAAAATAAAACTGGACTTAAAGAGGAGGATATTGATGTCTGATTTTACTGCTTTAGGGAAAATCCTTATTATCTTGGGTTTTTTTATTGTTATCCTAGGGGCTTTTCTTCTTTTAGCCGGCAGAATACCGGGAATAGGTCGGCTGCCGGGAGATATTTATTATCAAAAGGGTAATTTTAGTTTTTATTTTCCAGTGGTCACCTGTCTCATTATAAGTATAGTTTTGAGTATAATTTTAAATTTTGTATTTAGGAGGTAAGTTCTACCCCCGGTTAAATAGGTAAGGTTGCGAATTGTATTTATGAGTGAGGTGAAACGGGTGATCATTTTTTTTAGTAGCATTGAAGTACCTGTTAACCAACCCAATCGCCTTGGACAACTCTTACACAAAGCTAAATCAGGGGATAAGGAGGCAAAAGAAATAATTATTGCCGACTATATCCCTTTTATTTTGAAAATAGCTGCTAAAGTTTGTGGAAGATTCTTAAGAATTGGCGAGGACGATGAAATAAGTATCAGTCTTATGGCTTTTAATGAAGCAATTGATAAATATCAATCTGATAAGAGTAGTTCTTTTTTAAGTTTTGCTGAGATGGTAATTAGACGTAGATTAGTAGATTTTTATCGAAAAGAAAAAAGGGGAAGAGAGATTCTTTTTTCAGATTTTACTGAAGACGGACAAGATGATGAAAGTCAAGGCGATTACTATTGGTTAGAACGGGTTAAGGCACAGGAACAATTTGATGACCAAGAGGCTTCAAGAGAAAGAAAAGAAGAAATTATAAGTTTACATAAAATTCTTAATGAATATGGGATAAGTTTTGGGGATCTGGTTAAAAACTGTCCAAAACATGAGGATGCTAGAAAAAGGGCTATATTAGTTGCAATTACAATTGCTTTAAATCCGGATTTTAGAAATTATCTTTTGTCACGAAAAAGTTTACCCCTTAAAGATCTGGTTTCTCAGGTTAATGTGAGTCGGAAAACCCTTGAACGTCAACGAAAATACATAATTGCCCTTGCTTTGATTTTAATTGGAGATTTCCCATATTTACAGGATTACTTATTTAGAATTGCAAAGGATTAGCATTTAGGATACGCTGAGGAGGAATTACCTGAATGGTTAATAAAGGAATTGTTTTAGAAAAATTAAAAAACAAATATGTGGTTCTCACTCCGGAAGGAGTTTTTAAAACCATTTACCTATCTGATAAAGCTGAAATTGGTCAGGAAATTAGTTGGAGTGAGGCAAATGAAAAAAGAATCTTTTCTTGGAAATCTTATGTGGCATTAGCAACTGTAGCAGTTACTCTCATAGTTTTTGCTGTTGGATTTATTGATTTTGGGGTAGGAGGAATTTCTAAGGCAGTTGCTTATGTTGGGTATGACCTTAATCCCAGTATTGAAATGTCTATTAATCAGAAAGGAAAAGTTTTGACAGCGGAAGGCTTAAATGAAAAGGGAAGAAAAATTGTGGATTCGGTTTCATTGTTAAATAAACAGATTGATAAAGCAGTGGTATCAATTACGGATAAAGCAATTGATTTTGGTTATCTAAATGACGATGAAAACTTAATTCTTATCTCAATGACGGATCTTACAAAAAAGGAGAAAGAAAGTACTAAGGTTGAGGAAAGAATTACTAAGTCAGTACAAAAGGTTGCAAAGAAAAATAATATTAACATAGATATTGAGACAATCCGGGTTCGAGAAGAAGATCGGAATAATGCTAAGTCACAGGGGCTTTCAGCAGGTAAACTTGCTGTTACTAAGTTGGTTGAAGATAGGGGGATATCTATATCTAAGGAAGAATTAGAGCAAAAAGGAATTGTTAAAACTTTAAACGAGAAGGGCGTAAGCCTTAAAGAAATTATTAAAGAAATAAAAGAAAATAGTAAAGAAAAAGAAGAATTGGAAGAACAGAATAATAGGAAATTCAAGCAAGAACAAGAAAGCAAAAAGGAAGATAAGAAAGCAAACAGGGATGAAAATAAAAATAAACAAAAAAATAATAAGAAGAATAAAAATGAGAAAAAAAATTGGTTGAATAATAAAGATAAACAGCAAAACAAGCAGAATTCTAATAAAAAGAATAATAAATGGTTGATGCAGAGTTAATAATTTTTATGTCGGAATATGTTTTTGTTAAATCATTTGGGTAAAACTAAGATAATTTTTTATTCAAATTAAAGTTATTCACATTTTATTCTATATTATGGATAAAGTGAAAATAAGTGGAAAAAAAGGATTTGTTTTAAGAAAAGAATTCTTTTAATGAAAAGCTGAAAGAGCAGGGAAAATCTTTAAATGAAAAAGAAATGTTTAGTGAAAAGACTTAAATATGTGGATAAAAATGGAAAGAAAAATAAAAAGTTAAAAAATTTTTTATGAAATTTATGAAAAAAGGAAGCAAGGAGGATAATTATCTTCCTTGCTTTTTTGAGAGGAAAAATTCAGTTCCTGTCGAATATGGTAAGGTAAAATTTACTATACTAGTCGGTAGGAGGAGGAATTATGACAGTTAACTGTAAAAGAAAAATAATAGGTTTAAAACTTATAATTACTGTTTTAACTGTTTCTATTTTGTTTTTTACAATAAAAGATAGGGCTAGTGCTCAAGGAATTCAGCTAATTAGAATTGGACTGGCTGAAGGGATTAAAAATGCTGTAATTGGAAGCAGCAATAGTAATAACGGTATAAAAATTACTGACTTAAACAGCCAACTTAGTTTTGAGCTTAATAGCGGGCAGACAGCAGTATTTGTTCCGAACGGTAATCTGATTGATTTTAATGGTGTTTGCCAGCAGCCTGGCCCGTTTATTATAACCTTACAAGAGGAAAATTCTAATTCTTTTTTGTCTTATCAAGGAAAGCTTTATCGGGGTAAGTTGGAAGTAAGTTTAGATAAGAACGGAAGTTTGATTGTTGTTAATGAGTTACCTATTGAGGACTATCTTTGTGGGGTTTTACCACAGGAAATGTTGGCTTGGTTTCCGGAAGAAGCATTAAAAGCCCAAGCTGTTGCTTCTAGAACCTATACATATTCAAACTTGAATAAACATAAAAATAATAATTATAATTTATGTGCGACTACCCATTGTCAAGTTTATGGGGGGGCTGGAGTGGAAGATTCCCGAACCAATAATGCTGTTTATAGTACCAGGGGAGAGGTTTTAACCTATAACGGTACCCTTATTTCTGCCTTTTATCATGCTTCATCCGGGGGGCATACGGAAAATTCAGAAAACGTTTGGTCAGCTGCTCTTCCTTATCTTAAAGGGGTAGTTGATTATGATCAAGCATTTCC
>DUMD01000161.1 GCA_012840065.1 Clostridia bacterium | reverse complement strand
TACCGGTAAGAATAATTACTTTTACTTCCGGATCTGCTGCTAAGTCATCAAAAGCAGCTTTAATTTCCGCCAAAGTATCTTTGTTCAATGCATTTAATACTTTGGGCCGGTTGATAGTTACGGTAGCAATTCGCCCCTTTTCCACTATCAGATTGGCATAGCTCATTTGTTAAAACCTCCTTCTGTAATTTATTTTTTATTTGCATATTTCTGTCCTGATCCCTCAATCCAGAACAGAAAAACTTTTTACTTTTATTGTGAAATATATAGCAAACATCATGGGAACTATATAGCAAACTCCGTGCCATTTATTTAACAATTAAAAATGATTCTTTAGTTAAATTTTCTTTTTTATTCGACATGATTTTATTTTTATCTAGCTTAATAACCATTAATTTCGACAAATTAAAAAAGAAAAAATGCATAATGGGCAATTTTGCATATGCAAAATTGCCCATTATGCATTTTTTCTCATTAAATTTTATACTTCAAATTTTATACTTCTGTTTTTTTCTTACCAGGGTGGAAATATCAATTCCCAAAATACCGGCCGCCTCTTTTAAAGTTTTGGACTGGTCTAAGACTGTAGAAATATATTTTTTCTCCGCCTCTTCCACCAAATGCTTCAAAGGCAGATTAGCTAGAGGCTGCTGGTTTTGTAAAACATCAATGGGCAGATAATCTTCAATCAAAGGAGCCCTAATTTCCCTGGGAAGGTCTGCCTCAGTTATTTCCTTTCCCTCAGTAGTAACAACCAGCCGCTCGACAACATTGCGCAACTCTCTAATATTACCAGGCCAATCATAGTTTAGCAGCTGTTCTATAGCTTGGTGAGAAAATCTTTTTTTAGTATTGTATTTTTTATTAAAATCTTTTAAGAATTTGCTGATTAGAGGAAGAATGTCCTCTTTTCTTTCCCTTAAAGGGGGAATATTAATAGAAATAACATTAAGCCGGTAAAATAAATCCAGCCTAAACTTTCCTTCGCTAACCATCTTTTGCAAATCCTTATTAGTTGCCGCTATAATGCGAACATCTACAGGAATAGGTTTTGTTCCCCCAATCCTATGGATTACCCCTTCCTGCAGCACATCTAAAAGCTTAACCTGCAAATTAAGGGGCATATCCCCTATTTCATCCAAAAAGAAGGTGCCTCCATCAGCCAGTTCAAATAGACCCACCTTGCCCTTGCTTCTTGCTCCAGTAAATGCACCAGGTTCATAACCAAAGAGCTCGGATTCCAGTAGGGTCTCCGGAATGGCACCGCAATTTATTTTTACCAGGGAACCACTCTCAGCCCTTTCCCCAATGTTATGAATAAATTTAGCGATTACATCTTTACCGCACCCGGATTCACCTAAAATCAAAACCGGAGAATCCACATAAGCTGCTTTACTAGCTAGGTCAAGCACACCAACCATTGCTTTACTCTGATAAATAATATTGGATTTTTGCTGATATTCCATTTGAACTTCCTTTAACTGCTGACGGTAGCCGGCCGTTAGCTTTTCTGCCTTCTTTAATTCTTCATTTAAGCGGTTTAATTCACTCATATCCCGAACATTGAGGACTGTCCGGATAATATTACCGTTTTCATCAAAAACAGGACTGCCGCTCAACATCCCTTCTGTTCCATTGGGATAATCTATGGTCATTGATATGGATTTCCTCTGTCTAATTACTTCCGCAGCACAGGATTTGGGAAGATAACCACGGTTAACTAAATCCTGTACTTTTTCTCCTACTGCTTCCTCCCGTTTAAAACCGGAAATTCTAATAAAAGCCTCATTAAAATATAAAGTCTTCCCTTCTCCATCGGTGATATAAATCCCATCGTAAGAAGAATCTATTATTTTCTTTAAAATACGGTTTTCCTCCCGCAAAGCTTCAACTTCTCTTTCTATTTGAGGCATTTTTTCACTATTTTTAATTATAACCATTTTATAATCTTGGCCAATAATTGATGCTGGAATTAAATCATAAACATATTTTTGGTCATTGAACATAAAATGCAAACCATATCTAGGTTTACCATTGCCATGGGACAATTGAATGTAAGCAAGAGTAGAACCAAAATCAACTCTAAATTTATAAAATTCTTCTTCACTAAACTCTTTTAGTTTAAACAGGTTGTCAGCTTGCTTATTATAAAAGATAAGACGATTTGAAAAATCAAAAACCAAAACAGCAAAGGGCAAATAATTTAGCACTGTAAACTCGGAATAAGAACTACTATGCCTACCCCTTAATTCAACTACCGCCATTTTTTCCACCTCTCCAATACAATACAATAAACACAATGACACTTAAAATAAATAACTGATAAACAATCCCCATCATCTATTATAATACGAGCATATGCTAAATTCAATGGAAATACCAACTAACGCAGAATAAATAAATTTTATAAACAATATTTTTATGTAAATCATTCATCTCCTAGAAGACACAAAATAAATACGGGTAAAATTACCCGTATTTATTTTGCATCAATTTTTTAATGAATCTAGATTCTCTCCTTTTACTGCCTCTTAGAAAACGCCCATAGACATGATCGGAATAATAATAGCCAGAGCGATGAAAGGAATAATAATCTGGGTAACCGCTATATCAAAATAGGAATCTTTATGAGTCATTCCGCAGATGTTCAAAAGGGTAATCTGTGCACCCTGGTGAGGTAAGGTATCCAGAGTACCGGAAGCAATTACAGCAACCCGGTGAACGTGATCCAAACTAATACCCATGGAAACAAAGGTATCTTTCAAAGCAGTAAAGGCTGCACTCATACCGCCGGAAGCAGAACCAGCCGCACCGGCTGCAATAGCTACGGTAATGGCTACGAACCAGAGAGGTGACATTTTTAGATTAATTAAATTGTCGATAATCATGGCAAAACCCTTAGTTTGGGTTACTACGCTGGCAAAACCAACAACTACCGCCGTATTCAAGATGGCTGTGGTAGAGTTGAGCCCGCCTTTGTTCAAAATACTTATCCAGTTGCCAATGCCCTTGTCTTTAACGCCATGTTTCCACATCAAGATCATAGCTGCAATAATCCCTACGGTTACAGCTGCTTCTACTGCCATACCCACAACGTTGAAGCAAATAATAATTAATGCTAAAGGAATAAAAGCAAGGAGCGGATGGGGCAAATCCTTAGGATCACTAACAGCAGTTGCCTCCGGAGATAAGCCGGTAGGATCAAAACCTTCCCCACTTTTTGAAATTTTACGAGCCCTATATTCCAGCCAAACAAAGATTAAAACGAATTCAATGATTGCACCAATAAAACCAGCAACAGGAGAAGCCATGGGACCTGTCCCTAAGTCCTTTATAGGAATAATATTTTGAATGGAAGGACTGCCAGGAATGGTCATAGACCAGGTCCAACAACCGGCAGAAATAGCTGCTGGAATTAAACGGCGAGTCAGGTTAGAACTTCTAAATACCTGT
>DUMD01000160.1 GCA_012840065.1 Clostridia bacterium | reverse complement strand
TAATATCTTGGGGCTTTGCCACTAAAATCAAAGAAATCAGGGCTAAATTGTTTATAAATATCCTGCCAATCTTCGCTTCCGGTCATACTTTGGTATAGTGCCAAATATATTTCATGGGCTTTACTTACATTTTTTCTGTTTACTTTTATCATCTTATCTCCAAAATGTTTGAAATCATTTGCCATAGTTTGGTCAATTAAGATATTTCGGTCCGCAAGAAATAAGATTCTTTTTTTAGTCCTTGACTTCCACAGTCTATATATAATCTGAAATGCTGTATAAGTTTTACCCGTTCCCGTAGCCATAACAAGCAGTATTCTCTTTTGTCCTTTTGCTATGGCTTCTATAGTTCTATTAATTGCTATCCTTTGATAATATCTTGGGGCTTTGCCACTAAAATCAAAGAAATAGTCTTCTGTAATAATTTTTTCTTCATGGAGCTGTATTCCTTTTCCTTCTTTATATCTTCTCCACAGCTCTTCCGGACTTGGAAATTCATCTAAACTTAATTCTCTTTCCTTTCCGGTAAACCTATCATGCTCTATAAATCCATCTCCGTTGGAACTATATACAAAAGGAATATCTAAAATCTCCGCATATTCAAGACCTTGTTGCATGCCTGCCCCCATTGGTTTATTATTATCTTTTGCTTCTATTATTGCCAGAGGCAGGTTTGGTTTATAGCTTAAAATATAATCAGCCCTTTTCTTTTTCCCTCTGGCAACAAGGTTTCCCCTTACGATAATCCTACCATCAGTAAAAGTATACTCAGCTCTTACTTGACTTTTTATATCCCATCCTGCCCTTTTTATGGCAGGAGTAATATATTTCATTTTTATATCTTCTTCCGACAAAGCTTTTTTATTTATTCCCACTATCATTACCTCCTTTCTTCTGTATTAGGAAAAGTAATAAAACCCGCTCGATTATGTTATCAACATTGTACCATATTTAACTGGTATTGGCTTTGAAAATAGCTGAAAAGAAATATAAAAAAAAGTAGGAGACATCTTGGATTTTCTCCTGCGATTTCTCCTACTCTTGAAGAATTTTTTACTTGTTGAAAAACTTTAGGTTGAAAGTACAATGAACTATGCACCTCAAACAAACTCATTTCCCTTTTCAAATAAACTCCTTTGACCAACACCTCTCAAACCCTTGATAATAGCGGCTTGTTATCCTCTTCCAGTTTTCCACTTAATTCCTCTGACCTTGAACCTGACTCATTAAAGTAGTTGCATTTTTGAATTTTCGGAGCAAAAAATTAAAATAAAGTGCTTTCAGGATTGAGGGTTAAGGGAGAAGAGTTTAAGGAGAATTTTTTCCATTTCTCCTGTCCATTTTTCATTCCATTCAATCTATCAATCCATTGATTTTGCTAAATTTAAGCCTTATCCCTTATTCCTTTTCACCTTAAAATTCCTAATAAAAAAACATGGCCTACCGGGCTTTCCTTAACCCTAATAAACCATGTTTCCTACAAGAACTTTATTTACTCCTTCTCTAACATTTGAAAAATGAAAGGAGTTTATTTGATGTAGACAGAACAAAGGAATCTAGCCAATTTCCCTCCTATTTATTAAGGCCTTAGCCAAGGTTACTTCATCGGCATATTCCAAGTCTCCTCCTACCGGCACACCATGGGCTATCCGGCTAACTTTTACACCCAATGGTTTTACCAGTTTGGCAATGTACATAGCTGTTGCTTCCCCTTCCACATTAGGATCCGTGGCCAAAATAAGTTCCGTTATTTCATTCTCCTGAATCCTCTTTAACAGTTCTTTAACCTTAATCTGGTCGGGGCCAATTCCTTCAATGGGAGAAAGATTGCCGTGAAGAACATGGTAAACACCGGAAAATTCCTTCGTCCTTTCCATCGCTACTACAGACTTAGGGTCACCAACTACACAAATTGTGCTCTGGTCACGCCCCGGATTACTGCAGATCCGACAGGGATCAGTATCAGTAAGATTATAACAAATGGAACAGTAGGTAACCTTATCCTTTGCTTCCAAGAGGGCAGAAGCAAGTTTAGTCACTTCTTCCTTGGAAGCACGTAGTAAATGAAAAGCAAGCCTTTGAGCTGTCTTAGGACCTATTCCAGGTAATTTTGTCAATTCATTAATTAATTTTGCCACCGGTTCGGCATAGTACAAACTAAGCGACCTCCTCTAATCCTCAAACTTAGAACAGCCCGCCGGGAAGACCTACTCCTCCGGTAATTTTGGCCATTTCCTTGTTTACCATTTCCTGAGCTTGGCGCAGAGCTTCGTTAACAGCAGCCACTATTAAATCCTGAAGCATTTCAAGATCATCAGGATCAACCACATCGGGAGAAATCTTAATATCTAAAATCTCTAATTGCCCGTTAACAGCCACGGTTATAGCTCCTCCGCCGGCAGTAACCTCTAACCGCCGTTCAGCCAATTCTTCCTGCAGTTTAGCCATGTTCTCCTGCATTTTTTGGACCTGTTTCATCATTTTGTTCATATTAGGCATTCCACCCATACCACGCATACCTTTCATAAATTTACCTCCTTTAGCTTATTCTCCTTCTGAAACAATTTCCCCAGAAAACATAGTAAGCAAACCTGCTACCAGGGGATCGTTATCTTCTTCTTTTTCCTGACTAGGATCTTTACTTAGCTGGTCAATTTCTGTCAAATAAGTTTTTTCCAAAATAGCCTCTTCGGATTCAGGAATCTCTGTACAAGCAACTTGAACAGTTATCCCCATTATATCATGTAATACCTGACAAATGAGCTGTTTGTTTTTAGGGTCATTTAGTAATAAACTATATCCGCTGAAGCCAAAACCAAAACCAATGGTTAAACAATTATTCTTAAAGGAAAGTAATCTTCCTTTCTTTAGCACATTGGCAAGCCCCGGTCTTTTCTTAACAATAATATCTAATACCTTTTTCCAATTTCGTTGAATTTGATCTAAATCACTGTTTAAGTTCTCTTTTTTAAGGTTTAATTCTTTCCCTTCTTTAGGCTTTGATTCCTTTACCTCTTTCCCGGCAGCCGGAGGATTAAAATTATCTGTAAAGGTTACCGGGGGGGAAACTTTTTCCTCCTTATTTTCCCTATTCAGATTTTCTTTATTTAGCGGTGTTTTTTCTTCAGCTTGGACTTTATAATCATTACTCCCGCTTTCAACTTCAGCTATTTTAAAAGAAGAAGAGGGTTTTTCCCCTGTTGTTATCTGAACCAAAGCAATTTCCAGGTTTATTCTGGGCTGGCTGCTATATTTCATTTCACTCAAGGTTTCGGATAAAAATTTGATCATTTTTAATAGCCCGCTCCGCCCAAATCTCTTTGCCTGTTCTAAGGCCCTATCCTTAGCAAGCAGCTGCTCTTTCCCAACTTCACCGCAGGTTAAAAGGAGCAGTAAGTTCCGAAAGTGCCAAATTAAGCCCTGGGTAAATTGGTAAAGATCTTTACCGGCCAACAATAGCTGATCAATAAATAAAATAGCATCGGCCAATCTCCTAGTAAGAATCAAATCTGCCATTTGAAAATAGGCTTCATCCGTAGCTATCCCTAACACCTTAGCAGTATCCTGAGGATTTAAACTTTGCCCGCAATAAGAAATAACCTGGTCTAAAAGGCTAAGAGCATCCCGGACACAACCTTCAGAACTTTTCGCGATTACGTTTAAACTGGTTTCATCCGCTTTAACACCAATAGCCTTGCATATCTTCGCCAGGTGATTCATTAATTCCTCACCGGGAAGACGGTGAAAATCATAACGCTGACAGCGGGAAAGTACCGTTAAGGGAATTTTTTGGGGATCTGTCGTGGCCAGAATAAAAACCACATGAGCGGGAGGTTCTTCCAGCGTTTTAAGCAGAGCATTAAAAGCCTCCGTAGTTAACATGTGAACCTCGTCAATTATGTAGACCTTATAACGGCTGTTAGCCGGTGAAAATTTGGCTTTTTCCCGCAAATCTCTAATTTCATCAATACCCCGGTTAGAAGCGGCGTCAATTTCAATTACATCAAGGGATGAACCAACGGTAATCTCTCGACAATTTGCACATTCATTACAGGGTTCAGGACTGGGGGAATCAGCCTGAAGGCAATTAAGGGCTTTAGCCAGAACTTTAGCCGTACTGGTTTTACCTGTTCCCCGGGGACCGGAAAATAGGTAAGCATGAGCAAGTCTGCCAATTTTTAAAGCATTGGTTAAGCTCGTTACAATATGTTCCTGCCCAATAATATCCTTAAAATTTTGCGGCCGCCAACTCCGGTAAAGAGCTTGATAGCCCATAACTCCACACCTCATTTATCATCAATTATATATACAAAATAATATAGAATTTTTCGCTAAAGGTTAACAATAATCCTTTACCCTTAAATAACAACTAAGGGAGGATTTTACTCCTCCCCTATGATCAAATATTTAGGCCGTGCACCCATCCTCGACCTTGTTTTCCGGACGTTACCTGAATAGTTAACTCCAACCAGGCTGCCCTACGGCACACAGGAGGGTTCACTTACCGCTGCTCCCTTCCGGGCCTGACGGGGTTCATGAATTCCTGTTGCGCAGGACCCAATCTTCCTCATCACTTGTTCAGGCCAGACTCCAAAAAATCAAGGCCTTAGATGGGAATTCGACCCTGCTACAGCGGGTTGCAGGTACAGGGCACCGCTACCTCCCCGT
>DUMD01000159.1 GCA_012840065.1 Clostridia bacterium | reverse complement strand
TCTTACCTATGAGGAATTGAAACAGCCTCTGCCAGCGCTGCTTCTATTTGTTCAGCCCTGGTTTGAATCTTACCTATGAGGAATTGAAACTAAACGTACCCAGCATAGCATATACTCACTATATAGTTTGAATCTTACCTATGAGGAATTGAAACTTACATAGCTTGTAGATATTTTTTCTTCTTGGTTCTGGTTTGAATCTTACCTATGAGGAATTGAAACAGCGGTTTTGCTGACGATGAGGATGGTTTAAAAAACATTCCAATCTTACCTATGAGGAATTGAATCACTGGTAGTTTTCCAGATATAGTAGTTTCGATATCTTTTACTGCATGCAAGTCTTGTTCGAATCTTACCTAATAGGATTTAAGCAATTTACTGCAGATTGGAATGAGAAAGGAGTAATGCAGATGGTCTTTGAGTGTATAATTTTCGGCATCATCTTATTTCCAATCATGCTATTAGTTGGCTCTATAAGGGACCGGGGAGATTGGTTTGAATAAAAAGATATTATTATGCTTGAGGAATTAGGACACGGGCGTCAAGTGAAATTCACAAACACTGGCTCCCGTGTTTTTATTTATATAAAAGGGAAGTAGGAGAATCAAAAACTTAGAAACAAAAACATAATTTATGTCTTATTGAGTCGAACTATTCTTGGGTATGCCGGTTGAGGCGGGAGTGATGACTGGAAGAAATTGAAGCTAAAAAGAAGGGTTTTGGAATTTATTGTAGAAATTCTTCTAAATTTGCCTGATAAGGGATTGAAGTGAACAAATCAACTATTTATTCAACTTCTTATGTCTAATGTCAAATTTAAAATACTGGTCCTGATTTTACCTGTGAGGAATTGAAACTAAAATTAGGTGAATTTAAGGAGAGGAAAGGTGATGTTCATAGACCAACTATAAAAGACTGACATATTGAAGGAGGATAGAATATCCTTCTTTGCAGGAGGGGGCAAACCATAACTAGGGCTAAGAAATTGAATAAAAGAGTAGGAGGCAGAAATATGAAATCTTTAAAGAAAATCTTGCTTGTTTTTCTTTTGCTTAGTTTTAGTGTTTTTTTCTTGTCCGCTTGTTCTGAGGATGAAGGGGCTCTGACTGGTTTGGAGCGTAATGGGCAAAAAATATCTTTTAGCGGGCTTTCCTTTACTCCTTGGGATGTGGAGGAGGTTGTTTACCAGCTAGATGAACAAGAGCATAAGCCTTATACCATTATGCTGTATTTAAATGGCTCGGACCTGGAGACTGAAGCGGGAATGGCAACCTTAGATTTAATAGAGATTATTGAATCAGGTTTTAATGAGGAAAATATTAATCTTCTTATCCTGACAGGCGGTACTCAGAAATGGCAAAATGGTGTTATACCCAATGATAGATGTACCCTATACCGAATTGCGGATGGAGATTTGCAGTTTATCGCCGACATTGGGCAGTACAGCATAGGTGATGCCGGAACACTGGCGAGCTTTATCGATTTCGGTATGACAGCTTTCCCGGCAGACAAATACGGCTTGATTCTCTGGAATCATGGGGGAGGTTCGATTGCCGGCTATGGGGTTGATGAGAACTTTAATTATGATGGCTTGACACTTTTGGAATTGAACTTGGCCTTAGAAAAATCCCAGGCTGCAAATACAAAACTGGAGTTTATCGGTTTTGATGCTTGTTTAATGGCAACAGTGGAAACAGCAGCTATTGCCCAAGATTATGCCCATTACCTAATTGCTTCTGAGGAATTGGAACCAGGCTATGGTTGGGATTATAGCTTTCTGGCGGACCTCGGCGCTAACCCGCAAGTGGGAGGGGCCGAATTAGGAAAAATTATTGCTGATAAGTTTGTAGCTTCTTACGCTGGCAGCGGTCAAGACGCAACCCTTTCTGTTATAGATTTATCTAAGGTTAATGATGTTCTTCAGACCATGGGAAACCTGATGGCTGCCTGTAATGAGGATTTCTCTCAGGCAACTTTTAAGAAGCTTGCTAAATCACGTCAAAATACTAAGGTTTTTGGTGGCGGCAGCCCCAGGGACAATAATTGCGATCTAGTAGATATTTGCGATATGGCCACCCAATTAGCACCTTATTATCAGGAGGAGGCAAAGGCAGTAATCCAAGCGGTTAAAAATGCAGTTGTTTATAACAAGTATTCGAAAGGGGTAGAAGGTGCTGCAGGTCTCTCTACTTATTACGTTTTTGGCGGGAAAGAACAAGCGGAGGAAAATATAGAAACTTACAAATCCTTGGCGATGGATCCACACTATACCAATTTTTTAGTTAGCTTTGCTTCTGAACTTACCGGGGAAAGTATTGCCCCCCTTGATTTTTCCGAACAGACGCCGGAAATGAACGAGGATGGGGATTATATCATTCAGCTAACTCCGGAAGAGTT
>DUMD01000158.1 GCA_012840065.1 Clostridia bacterium | reverse complement strand
GAAAAAGACGAATCACCTCTAAAATTATCTAAAGAACGATAAACCCGGAGAAATACTTCCTGAGACAGGTCACTGGCATCAGCAGCATTTCCAGTCATCCTATAAGCAAGATTATATACTTTTTGTTTATATGTCTCCATTATTTGCTCAAATGCATCCAGATCACCATTACGACAGCGCTGAATGAGGACCTCGTCTACAGTACTCAACCCAATCACCCCTCTCAAAAACATCAACTCCAAAAATATCACTCAAGCATTGTATCATCTGAAATAGATAAAAACTAAACAAATCAATTCACAAAGCAAAACAAGAGGAACTCCATAAACAAACTTTGCATGTTTGGTTTTATGTCTAAAAAACCGCATTCCTAGATAAACTCCTAAAGCTCCTCCTATAAAAACAAAAAACCAGATTATTTTTTCCGAAATCCTCCACTTACCCTTTCGAGCCTTGTTCTTATCAATTCCCATAATCAGAAAACCAATAAAATTAATAAATACTAAATAGATATACATCGGCTTAATTCCTTTCTTAAAACATCACAACCAGTATTCAACAGAAAAAAAATAAATACCTTTATATTTACTATGAATTTACCTATAGTTTACCAATGTTAACAATTCTAGTCATGACTTCATAGCGAATAAACTACTACCTTTTAGGACAATCTAACAAAGACAAATCACAATGTGCGAACTTTAGGAGGTTACTTTTTAATGTCAAGCAAGATTCTTTTTTTATTGGTAGCAATAATAGCTGGTGCGGTCATGGCTATACAAGGTTCTTTAAATTCTGTTCTGGGCAAAAAAATCGGTCTTTGGGAGGCTAACCTAATTGTTCACCTTCTGGGTACATTGATCGTCACCCTTATCATTTTAATTAAAGGTTCTGAACTAAGTAGCATTAAGACTGCATTTTCTGCTCCCTGGTATACTTACCTGGGAGGAATATTAAACGTAGCAATTATTTTTGGTGTAACTATTACCATGCCTAAATTAGGTGTATGTAACGCTACAACAGCTATTATTGCAGGCCAGGTTTCTACAGCTGCTCTCATCGACCAACTGGGGTTGTTTGGACTGCAGAAATCCAGTTTTTGTTGGCAGATGGCAGTCGGTTTTGTACTTTTGCTCATAGGGGCAAAACTTCTTTTAAAATAAAATAAGCAGAGTCATTTTATTTACCAATCACCGCGCATCCGCATAGCAGGTGGTTTATATTTCGCACGCTTTGCGTGCTCAACAGGGTCACGACCCATAAAAAAATAGTCAGGTTCAAACCTGACTATTTTTAATTATCTTCACAATTATAATCAGCACTTATTAGCTTTTATTTATAAAATTACATTTATTGTTTAAATTAACGTTATTTTGTTGTCAAATAGTACTAACATATATATTTTTAATAATCACAAACTAATTAATGAAAAATAAAGGAGGTGAAATCTTGTCAAAAAGAAATCCTAACTTTGAACAAAAAGCTACGAATACCCTTAGTAACAACAGCTTTTACAGCCAGGAAGAACTTTATACTGAAGGTGGAAGAGTAAGTAACGAAGTTGCAAACTCTGTACAGAGCAGTACGATATATACAGAAGGTGGAACAGTATCTGAACCCAAAACTGAAAAACCAACTACTTCTGTGCCTAAACGACAGAAAAAAAATAAATAAATTAGTTTCAAAGCCAGGTAGTTTATCTGCCTGGTTTATTCTATATTTATATTTTTTATCTTATATAAATTATTGTTGTATCGAAAATACAAAGAAATTAATTTAGCATTTTTATTAAGTGGTTCAAACTTGCCGAAAAACACCTGTTTCCACCCTAAAGGCTGATCCTCGGGAAAATCAATAAGTTTATAATAGGATAGGGGCTTATATTTATTATTTAAATCATCTTCCAACCAAATCTCTTGAAAATATTCCTTTTTTAACGACATTTTCTCTAAATGTTCAATTAATAAGGTAATCCCAAAATAACTTTGATTTCCTGTAATCCAAGAATAGGTAATAAAATATTTTTCCTTAATTACCCTTTCCACGCTAACTTTTATATTGTCAATCACTTCGTAATAAGGAGATTGGCCATATTTCTCCCGGGCAAAATAATCCTCTAGATTATCCAGACCACCATACGCCATCACCGACTCAATAGCATTCAATCTACCATAATGATACGAACAAAAAATAGAAATCAAGCTGAACAAGAAAACCCAAATTATTAATTTTGCCTTTTTCATACTAACACCTCATCATGAGTTTATGCTAATTATATAAATTAAGAACAATTTTTTAAGCATTTTTTCTCTAATCACTTGTGTTTTTTTGTTTTTTGTGTTAGTATATTTAATGCATTGAATTTTGACAACTAAACAGATTCAGTTGATCAAAATTGGATCAATTGAATCCTATTACCTGCTAAACGTGCCGAAGTGGCGGAATTGGCAGACGCACTTGACTCAAAATCAAGCGTGGTTACCCCACGTGCCGGTTCGACTCCGGCCTTCGGCACCATTAAAATGCCAATTAATTAGTGGTTTTGGAAGAAAATCCAAAACCATTTTTTATTTTAGAAACTAACCTTTAAAAAATTTTAGTACAAACTATTTTTACCTAAAAATTTTCCTTACTCGTTACTCCTTCTCATTGCCCTCCACAAGTTATCTACATAAAAAAGCCCCGCATCTCATCGGGGCTTCACTGTTATTTGATATATTCTAAATCATGTTTCAATTCCTCATAGGTAAAATTGAAACTTTTTCCCATGTCCTATAAGATTCATATGTAACACCGATTCAATTTCTCATAGGTAAGATTGGAACTTAGATTGGGGAACACCACCGCCACCAGTTTCAATTTGTTTCAATTCCTCATAGGTAAGATTGGAACCTATCCTGGTTAAAGCTCGCGCATTTTCCTGTCTATCGTTTCAATTCCTCATAGGTAAGATTGGAACGCGGGGTAATAAAGGATGAGTAAGATGAACGACATATTCGTTTCAATTCCTCATAGGTAAGATTGGAACTTTCTTCCAGTCATATCATTCACTGCCTTTAATATCATGTTTCAATTCCTCATAGGTAAGATTGGAACTTTGGTTTGATTTTGAAACGGTTTTAGAGTGGATTGGGTTTCAATTCCTCATAGGTAAGATTGGAACCAGGTCTGAAAGCATCGTCCCGCCCCGGACATAAACGTTTCAATTCCTCATAGGTAAGATTGGAACTGAAGAATACCAGAAAAAGGTGCTAGAAGTTAACAAGTTTCAATTCCTCATAGGTAAGATTGGAACATTTCATAACAACCG
>DUMD01000157.1 GCA_012840065.1 Clostridia bacterium | reverse complement strand
TTTGGATCTGGAGGACCACTGCTTAAAAGCTGTTCAAGCGGCCTGGGCCATGAAGGAGGGAGCAGCTCCTCTGCAGCAGAGGCTGGAAGAAAAATATGGCCGTACGGTCCAGTTCGGCATAGGGGTGAACACGGGACCGGCGGTCATAGGGAATATCGGGGCCAATTTCAGAATGGACTATACGGCCATTGGAGATACTGTTAATACCGCTGCTCGCCTGGAGAGCAATGCCAAACCGGGCCAGATCCTGATTTCCCAAGCTGTATATGAAAAGGTCAAGGAAAGAGTCGCAGCCACCAGTTTGGGCGAGATCAAGGTCAAAGGGAAAACCCAGGGGATTAACGTCTTTCAGGTTGATGGTGTGCATCCTGGTTCCGAATAATTTCTTGCTTTAATTATTTTTTACTATTGATCATATCGTTAAATAGTTTATGAATTCCGCATCTCCAGCATAATAGCATTCCGAATATAGCGCCAATTGCTGCCTGAGCTATTTCGTATGGAAGTTTCAGTATAGCGTATTCCAAGGTGCTGTATACATAGATTTTCCCAAGTGTATAACCTGTTACCATGATTATTGCACCAATTGTTACACCTATTCCTGAGGCAAGTTTTGGCTTATTTTTTAGTACCTTGTGGGAAAACACTGATATGACAACAGCTTGGAGTCCATGAGTAACAAGGGAGACAAACATTGGAAGGGGATAAAAGAGCATATCACCGATAAAAGATCCAACGCCTCCTACAACAAAGGCTTCAAAGGGGGGCAGCAGGATTGCTGCAAGGCATATTACAACATCGCATAAATACAGATGTCCGCCCGGAACAGGAATTCCGAAAGAACTAAGGGCTATATTCATTGCCATTAACACAGCAGTTGTTGTTAATCGAACTGTAGTAATTTTTTTGGTTTGCTTTTGTTTCATTAGAGTGCATCTCCTTTATTTTTTGATATTTTATTTTGATACTTTATAATAATATCATCAATTTGGCAATGTTAAAATAACCAGCAAAAATTACATTTTTTATAACCAGGGAAATTACCGTATGGAGGATAAGCTGTAATTGTTGGCTTACATATCCAGATCTATAATATGCTGCGCAGGATAAAACAAGTGAAAAATACAAGGCCCAGATATGTGGAGAATAAGCCTATTTTTCCTATATGATAAATGAAGGGGCAGATACCTATGCTTGGTAAAAATGCGATACGTGTTATTTATGGAGATAATCCTAAGCAAATGGTGAAAGATTTGCTTGAAGTCATAAAGCCTGAGGAAGAAATAGATAAAAACTCACTTATTGGGATTAAACCGAATCTCGTTGTGGCAAAACCTTCGAGCTCAGGTGCAACAACCTCGCCTGAAATAGTGGAAGGTCTCATTGAATATTTAAAATCAAAAGGCTGCAATAAAATAGTAATTATGGAAAGTTCCTGGGTAGGAGGCAGGACATCAAAAGCATTTAAAGTATGCGGATATGAGGATTTGTCAAAGAAATATCATGTTCCCCTTATTGATCTTCAAAAAGATGACTATAGGGCATATGAAATAAATGGTTTGCAGATAAACATTTGCGATTATGTTACAAAGATTGATTATTTAATAAACATACCGGTCCTCAAAGGTCATTGTCAGACGAATGTAACTTGCGCTTTAAAGAATATGAAAGGTTGTATACCCAATTCCGAAAAAAGAAAATTTCACACCTTGGGCTTGCATAAACCTATAGCATATTTGAATAAGCTTATAAAACAAGATCTCGTTATTGTTGATGGTATGAATGGTGATCTTAACTTTGAAGAAGGCGGTAATCCGGTTCAGATGAACAGGATAATCGCGGGAAAGGATCCTGTGCTGATAGATGCATATGCAGCACATTTAATGGGGTTTAGTATTGAAGAAGTTCCGTATATTGCTATGGCTGAAAATATTGGTGTAGGCACTGCCGACTTAGTAAATGCTGATATTGTCGAATTAAATAAGGATAAGGGATCAAGAAAAATAACACCTTCAAGGAGAGTTCAACAGTTGTCAAGGTATATCGTCGAGGACGGTGCTTGCTCAGCTTGCTATGGAAGCCTTATTTATGCACTGGAAAGGTTGGATGAAAAAGGCCTTTTGAATAAGCTAAAAGAAAAATTTTATATTGGGCAGCATTTCAAAAATAAACGGTATGACGGATTCGGCATCGGTATATGTGCTTCAGGGTTTGATAAGTATGTTAAAGGTTGTCCGCCGAAAGCCAGGGATATTGTAGAGTATATGGAGGACTTTTTATAGAAAAAGAGCGATGCTATCTGAAATACAGCCTAAATTGCAAATGCTGTATAATTGCTATTATTTTGGATAATTTTATCATTTGTATAAGAGCTTATTACAAGTATGATAGAATAAAATAAATAAAGTAAAGAAAGGAGGATTTGCCCATGAAAAAGAAAGTCAAATCTATCATTGCTGCAGCTGTGGCTGCTGTTATTCTGACGGGAGGTGCTGTTTATGCAGCTGGTGGAGGTATGGAAAAATCCATTCAGGTTGTAATGAATGGCATTAATTTGGTGGTGGATAGTAAAACGATCTTTGATGATAATATCTTATATAACGGTACCACCTATGTCCCCATCAGGGCCGTGGCTGAAGCCTTGGGCAAAGAAGTAAAATGGGATGCCGAAACCAATACGGCGGAGATTGGTGACAAGGACCAGGGGTTTCTCGAAAAAAACGGTATCAAAATTTATACTAAAACTATTAAATATAAAGATGCATATGCGGAGGTTAACCTTAAGATTCCTGTCATCGAAGGAATGAAAAATTCTGAGGTAATGAACCAACTTAACCAGGCTTTTGAGAAGAAAGCGCTGGATTTTAAAAAAGAAAGTGAAAGAATGATAAAGGAAGTTTTTGAGGAGTCCAAAGAACAGGGTAGGCCCCCGTGGACTGGGAGTGTTTATACCGAATACGAAGCCTTGATTAACGATAATGAGACAATGAGTATATCGGTTACATATTATCAATACACAGGTGGAGCCCATGGCAATTACTATAAGGAAACAGTCAATTTAGATTTGGTGAATGAAAAAGAGTTGCTCCTTAAAGAACTTTTTGCGGAGTCAGATATTTATAAACAAGTCTTAACCGACGCGATTATAAAACAGATGAACAAAGACAGGGATAACTTATTCCCTGAAACCTTAACGGATTTTAAAGCAACTGATGATTTGAAATTTTGCCTAACGGATGAAGCCATCGTCTTTTACTTTAACCCGTATGAAATTGCACCTTATGCCAGTGGGATTGTCGAATATAAAGTTTCCTATGATTCTTTGAAGGATGTTTTAAATGAAAATTATGCGCAGCGGCTGTAAGTCGGTTGTTGCTGAACTGCTTTTTGGCAAGTAGGGAAATAAAAAATTGAAAACCTCTTTTTTTCATACGAAAACTCCCCTTTGTGTAGTCCTGCTTTTTGGTTATTTCAGCTGTCTGCTCAAAGGGGAGTTTATCATTTAATTTGCTCTTAATCTTTATTCAAAAATATACTCTGTTATACTTTGAATCTTGATACCATGGTACTTAATTTTTCATCTATTTTTGCTTGGGACTCAGCAGTCTTAGCTACTTCTTCCAAAGCTTTGGTTGATTCTAATGAGCTGCTGCTGATTTCCTGAGAAGATGCATTGGCTTCTTCCACAATAGCAGCCACTCCATCAATTGATTTTCCGATCTCTTCAATGGAATTAGCAATCTGAGAAGCAATAGCTGCAAAGCCATTAGTCAAGGTTTTTACGAAGTGAGCATCTTCTGCGTACTGTTCCCCGGTTTTTTCCAATGTATCGTAATCAGGTGTAACTTTTTCTTCAATAAATTTCAGAATTTCGGTGATATTAGAAGTTAGTTTTTCAACTGCAATATTAACCTTTCCAATTACCTGATGAATATCCTTAGCTGTAATAGCCGAGTGTTCAGCCAACTTGCGGACTTCATCTGAAACAACCGCGAAACCTCGGCCATGTTCCCCCGCCCGGGCTGCTTCAATAGCAGCATTTAAAGCTAGTAGGTTGGTTTGGTCAGCAATTTGTGAAATGACATCTGCCATTTTGGTTATTTCTTTTACAATTCCTACTTCTTCAATAGCTAATTTAATTTCTTCTTGTTTTAGACGGTAGATATTGGTGGCTGTTTCCTTAGATTGTTGAGCTGAAACTTTCATTTCCTCTGCTCTTTTTCTAATTTTATCAACTTTGCTTTCTCCATCTATAGCCTCGCTTTTCATTTTTTGAACCATTTTTATGATTTCTGCGCTGGCTGATGCCACTTGTTCTACGGAAGCACTGATTTCTTCCATTCCTGCAGCAATTTGTTGGACAGAGGAGGCAACGCTTTCCCCTTGGGCACTAACTTCTTCTGTAGTAGCGGAGAGTTCTTGGCTTGATGCGCTGGTTTCTTCTACTGATTCTGATACTTCTTTGAGCATAGCACGTATTTTACTATTCATTTCAGAAAAGGCAACTGCCACCATTCCCATTTCATCTTTGCGTTGCTGGATGTTCTCTGGCACATCATGAGTAAAGTCACCCTCGGCCATGAAGTTGGCATGTTCAACTATGACTTTAATTGCTCTGGTGATTACCCTTGTCAAAAGGACAGTAAGCCCGAGGCCTGCTAAAAATGCAATTACTAATAATAATCCAGCTATATTTCTTGACTTGTTGAACTTTGCTTTATTATTAGCCATTACTTTGACACCTGTTTGGTTGTTCACTTCTTTCAGTTGAAAAAGAATATCAGAGACTTCTTCGCGAAAAGTTCTTGCCTTCTGATCGTTAATTTCAATGGCTAAATCGAAATCGCCGTTTCTTACAGCTTCTATTACTTCTTCTCTGGCAGAACGGTAATTAGAGTTAACAGTTTTCAGCTTATCCAAGAGTTGTTTTTCTTCCGGCGAAAGATTGCTCTTCTCATATTCTTGGAGTAAGAGATTGTTTTCTTCAATTAATTCATTCAAAGCTTCGACTGATTCATCGATAATAGTCATATCATGCATGGCTTGTACTTTATAAAGAATCCGTTGCATTTCTGTGGATGCTTTTTCTTGATTTACTTGAATTTTACCCAATGTCATGTTAGGAACAAAACAATTAGTATAAAAGTCTTCAAAACTGGCCTGAAGATCGTTAGCTGTAAACAGACCGTTCATACCTACTATGATTGTAATAACTATGACAATAGAGAATGATAATAAAAGCTTGGTTCTGGTTTTTAGATTGTTTAAAAAATTCACGTTTTCACTCCTCTCTCGAATTCGTTTCCTGTGTTTCTTTTTCTTTCATTTTGGTTGGTTAAGTTCTTTTAAAATACTCCCATGTACTAGTCACGCAAAGGTTTTCTGTAACCGGCTGCTATAGAATTTGTTTATTAGAGTTTCGTGTCCATGATTTTTGTATTTTTAATAAAGTCTACATTTTCACTCCTTTCCTAAAATTAATTTCCTGGGCCTAATTTTTTCATCGTTATTTAATTTTTAAACAAAAAAAAACCCCATGCACTAGTCGCATAGAGGTTGTATGCAACCGGCTGCCATAGAATTCGTTTTTTAGGCCCTTGGATTTGCGTCTCTTGCTTTCGTTAGCTTTGTCTTTTGGATATGTAATTTTTGGATAAATAACTGTGTTAACAATATACATTATTTTATTTTTTTTTGACAATATTTTTCTAAAGTTTCATAATTTCCCCATAATATTTTTTGATATTTAAGATTTAATTTTTGCTCCATATTTTTTTACCACCGCAAGCAGAAATATTCATGTAGTTAATGTCTTATTAAAAAGGCATAGATTAATGGAAGAGAAAATTAAAGAAGGATATAGATAAAGTAAATGGAATGTACATTATAAAGTAATAGTTTTTACTATGACAAACTACTAGTGGACAACATAAATCAAAAGGAAAAAATTTTTTGGAGGAATATTTATGAAAGGCGTTATTCGTTTATTATTAGGAATTGTATTAGCTGTGAACTTGATTGTTTTATCAGCATGTGGAGACGTTAGGTCTGTTACAGATATACATGTGCCTGCCGAAAATAGCAAAAAAGAAGCAATAACGGAGCGGGTAGAACTTGAGTTAGAAACAGATTCTTTATCAAATATACAGAAAAATTCAGATGAAGTGTTAAAAATTTTGAAAATGCCTGTTGAAGATGGTCGGGTTCTAACTTTATCTGTGGTTGGGAAAAAAGCAGATGGTGATATAGAGCTTTACGGCGTACGAGAGGTTTATGTATATGAAGGAGAGAATTTACTTCAATCGATACTTATCCAGGAAGCTATAAATCGCGATGGCGTAAGTGGGATTGAGGAAGGCTATTCGGGATGTCCGTCAGCAGAAGAATCAGCCGCATTGAAAGATGTCAATTTTGACGGATATATGGACTTGGAGGTTTGCGCTTGGACTCCAAATAACAGTATTCCCTATTATTATTGGTGTTGGGATAATGAAAACCAGCAGTTTGAATACAGTTTTTGCTTACAGCTAACGGGAGTAGATGAAGGGAACAAACGGTTAATAGCATCATATAAAGTAGAGAATGGTTTATATTACACTGACTATTATCAGGTTAACGAAAAAAACAAACTGGAGTTGATAGCTAGGGAGATAGAGGATGTTAGACCAAAATAAGATGTTAGCCCAATTAAAAAATCCACAACCTAAGAGATTGTGGATTTTTAATATTATGCTATTGGACAATTATTTGATCAAATAATTATAAATAAACGGAGGGAGAGAAAATGGAAGAAGTTTATGAGTTTTTAAAAAATTGTGGAACCTATTACTTGGCTACAGTAGAAGGGGATCAGCCTAGAGTTAGGCCATTTGGTACAGTGGATATCTTTGAAGGTAAACTTTATATCCAGACAGGTAAATCTAAAGCAGTATCCAGGCAGATCCAGGCAAATCCGAAAGTAGAGATCTGTGCTTATGCGGATGGAAGGTGGCTCAGAGTAACAGGTAGGCTTATTCGAGATGACAGGGTAGAGGCGAAAAAGCATATGCTTGATAATTACCCAGATCTTAAAGCTATGTATTCTCCTGAGGATGACAATACAGAGGTCCTTTATTTTGAGGATGCTACAGCTACTTTCTATTCATTTACTGATGAACCGAGGGTAATTAAATTTTAACAAATAGCAGCAGTTTGTAGTGACAATAAGATTGAATTAGAATTTTGAAAAAGGTCTATAAAAATGTCTAGGCTACAGGGCTTTCCGGTTATTTTTATCTCTTGGAATTTAAGAGGTAGATCTAGCTGAAAGCCCTGTTTCAATAGCGTATGTCTGGAATTGTTGGGGCTCAAAAATTTTTACACAAAGGGTGAAAGTTGAAAAATTTTTTATGATGAAGAGGTTGCTGAAAAACTAAGAGAAAAACTTGGTGTAGGTAACAAGGCAAATATTTCTGGTCAACAAGAATAGAAGGGTATAATTTGGAAAAGCAAAACATGGCAATATTCTTTTTGGAGGCCAGCAGCTTCCTGTATCTCAAGCCGTACACCGATTTGAACCAGGGAAAGAGTAAATATATTGGTGTATCAAAACCAGGCTTAAGTTTTAAAGAACAGTATTGTATTCGTTGGTTTTAAAACAGTTCTTAATAGTTAGGGGAGTCTTTTTAATTTTGAATATTATTTACTATCTTGCTGTTCATTCACGGTATGTAAATTATTTAAAACGATTTGTTGTACAATAATTGCTGGTTGGTATATAGAGATGCAGCATCCTAGAACGAGTAATCTACTCGACTTACCCCTCGATATGTGTCTACGGGAAGATATCGAGGGTGTTTTTATGGGAGGAGAAGAAAGACAGGCTTTAATAATTAATATTAATATAGAGTTGAGAAAACAGCAAAAAAGCAAACATAGAGAGATAATCCAATATTTTTTTACTTAAAATGTCTTGAAGCTATCTAAGGGAAAAGATTGGATTTGACAATTTTGTCGAATTTTGATATCATACAAAATTATTCTATAAGCTACTATTGAAACATAGTGGTGCTGTTGGTTTGGATTTGAAAAGTTTATTTATTAATAAAAAAGTTGAAAACGAGTAATGTTTATCACGTAAACCCGGCTGATAAACAATACTCGTTTTTTATGGAAAGGAGTGAGGCAATATTATTAGCATAATTAAAGAGTTAGGTCGAAGTGTTCGTGAGTACAAAAAACTATCCATTATAACTCCGATTCTTATTAGCCTGGAGGTAGTGATAGAATGTATAATTCCCTTCATTACTGCAACTTTAGTCAATGAAATTAAAAGCGGATGTGATTTAAACACAATCATTAAATATGGGATTATTCTAATTATCATGGCCTTTTTGTCATTAACCTTTGGTGCTGTTGCCGGGTCGACCAGTGCCACTGCGGCTTGCGGGTTTGCCAAAAACTTGCGGAAGGATATGTTCTACAGTATTCAGAATTATTCCTTTGAAAATATTGATAAGTTTCAGATTTCCTCCCTGATTACACGCCTGACAACCGATGTTACCAATGTGCAGAACGCCTATATGATGCTGATTAGGGTGGCGGTACGTGCTCCTTTGATGATGATCTTTGCTTTTGTGATGGCCTTTGTAATGGGCGGACGCATGGCATGGATTTTCCTCGTGGTTGTCCCGATTCTCGCTATTGGTTTGGGGATTGTTATATATAAAACTTTCCCACTGTTTAAGAAAGTTTTTACTAAATACGATGCCTTAAATAAATCAATTCAAGAGAATATTAAGGGAATGCGGGTGGTAAAATCTTTTGTTCGGGAAGATTATGAACAGAAAAAATTCGAGGTGGCGGCCCAAGATGTATGTGCGGACTTTACAAGGGCAGAACGCATTTTAGCTCTTAATGGACCGTTAATGCAGTTTTGTATGTATGTAGTTATGCTTTTTGTTCTGTCTTTTGGCTCTTATACCATTATTACCAGTCGGGGACTGGACTTTAATATCGGGCAGTTTTCCGCCATATTGACGTATAATTTTATGATTCTGATCAGCCTAATGATGCTTTCCATGGTATTTGTAATGATTACTTTAGCCGGCGAATCTGCCAAGCGTATAGTTGAAGTAATCAATGAGAAAAGCACGTTAACCAATCCTGAACATCCCGTTTATACAGTTAAGGATGGTTCGGTTTCCTTTGAGAATGTTAGCTTCAAGTATTCTGAAAGAGCGGAAAGAATGGCTTTGGCAAATATAAATCTAGAAATCAAATCCGGTGAAACAATTGGAATTATCGGTGGCACAGGATCTTCGAAATCATCTCTTATTCAGCTAATTCCACGCCTGTATGATGCAACTGAAGGAATTGTAAAAGTAGGCGGTGTGGATGTAAGAAACTACGATCTGAATGCTCTGCGTAATCAAGTTGCTATTGTATTACAAAAGAATGTTTTGTTTTCCGGAACTATCAAGGAAAATCTCCGTTGGGGAAATAAAGAGGCAACAGATGAAGAATTAGTTGAGGCCTGTAAAATTGCTTGTGCCGATGAATTTATCAATCAATTTCCTCAGGGCTATGACACCTATATTGAACAGGGAGGAGCCAATTTGTCAGGGGGCCAAAGACAAAGGCTTTGTATTGCAAGAGCACTGCTTAAGAAGCCAAAAATATTAATTCTTGACGATTCTACCAGTGCAGTGGATACCAGGACAGATGCAAAAATTCGTAAAGCTCTAAGGGAATATATGCCGGAAACAACTAAGATAATCATAGCTCAAAGAACTTCTTCTGTTCAGGATGCGGATAGAATAATAGTTATGGATAGGGGTACAATCAATGGCATCGGAACCCATGAACAATTATTAGCTGAAAATGCTATCTATCGAGAAATATACTATTCTCAAAATAACGTAGGTGATGAAAGTGAAAACTAATCGGGTTAGAAATAAAAAATCGGTCATCTTTCGTTTGTTGAAAGACATATTTGAGTTTTTCCCAGTGATGTTTCCGGTTGTCATTGTATGTATAATCTTCAATGCTATTATATCCTCTATTCCGGCTATATTTATGCAAAACGTTATTGCTCTTGTGGAGAAAAACTGGCAGACTGGTGATTGGAATGCAGTAGGAGGAGAAATATTACATTTAGTTTCTATCTTAGCAGTATTGTATGCATTATCCCTTACAAGCGGTTTTGCCTATAATCAAATGATGGCGATTATTACCCAAGGAACTTTGAAAAAATTCCGGGTAAAAATGTTCAATAGAATGCAAACCCTTCCTATTAAATATGTAGATACCCACAATCATGGCGATATCATGAGTTATTATACCAATGATATTGATACATTACGGCAAATGATTTCTCAGAGTTTTCCCTTTCTTCTGGTATCCGGTATCACGGTAATTACTGTCTTTGGAATTATGATCTATTACTGCATGTGGTTAACCTTTGTTGTAATTCTTGGTGTAATTGTAATGTTTTTTATAACCAGAAGGGTTGGCGGCGGTTCTGCCAAATACTTTATTAAGCAGCAGAAAGCCCTTGGCCGTTTAGAAGGTTTTGTAGAAGAAATGATAAATGGACAAAAAGTAGTAAAGGTATTCTGCCATGAAGAGGAAACCAAAGAAGGGTTCAATAAGATTAATGAAGCATTGTTTAACGATGCAAGGGCGGCGAACCGATATGCTAATATTTTAGCTCCCATCTTGAATAATATTGGCAATGTATTATATGTTTTTGTTGCAATTACAGGCGGTATTTTGTTGGTTACCGGTGCGCCTAACCTAAGTCTTTCAGGACTTCCCTTGGGAATTAATATTGTTGTTCCCTTCTTGAATATGACGAAACAATTTGTTGGTAACATTAACCAGGTATCCCACCAAATAAATGCTGTTGTTATGGGAATTGCCGGTGCCCAGCGAATCTATGATTTGATTGATGAAGAACCGGAAGAGGACAGCGGATATGTTACTTTAGTGAATGTCCGGGAGGAGAATGGTCGGTTAGTTGAATGTAAAGAAAGAACAAAAATGTGGTCTTGGAAGAATCCTCACAGCAGTGATGGTTCTGTAACATATACGAAATTAGCCGGTGACGTAAGATTATTCAATGTTGATTTTGAATATGAGCCAGGAAAACCTGTTTTACATGATATTACCCTTTATGCAAAGCCTGGACAAAAAGTAGCTTTTGTCGGGGCAACCGGGGCTGGGAAGACCACGATTACAAATTTGCTAAATCGATTTTACGATATTAGCAACGGAGAAATTTATTATGACGGTATTGATATCAACAAAATCAAAAAATCGGACCTTCGCCGGGCAATTGGTATGGTTTTGCAGGATACCAATCTTTTTACCGGTACGGTAATGGATAATATCCGCTATGGTAAACTGGATGCCACCGATGAGGAATGTATTGCAGCCGCAAAGCTCGTAGGTGCAGATGATTTTATTTCTCGTTTGCCAGACGGCTATCATACCCTGCTTACTGAAAATGGAGCAAATCTGTCCCAGGGACAGCGTCAGTTGATTTCAATTGCCAGAGCAGCTGTAGCAGATCCTCCGGTTATGATTTTGGATGAAGCAACCTCTTCCATTGATACAAGAACTGAGGCCATTGTTCAGCGTGGAATGGATGCTCTCATGAAAGGTAGGACGGTGTTCGTAATTGCTCACCGCCTGTCTACAGTTAAAAATGCTAATGTTATTCTGGTGTTGGATCATGGACGGATTATTGAACGGGGCACTCATGAAGAGTTGATAGCTAAAAAGGGTCAGTATTATCAACTGTATACCGGCGCATTTGAGTTAGAATAAATATAATATTATTGAAAAAAGTGTGCGAATAGGGTAATGAACCTATGTTGCACACTTTTTTAAAGGGTGTCATATAGCAACTTCTAGCGGTTCTGATGATATAATAATGGATAGTTGTAGACGGAGGTGTTAAAAACCATATGAATATTCTAATTGCAGACGATGAGGACGACATCCGGAACTTAGTAAAAATTAATCTTGAAGAAAACGGCTATGCCGTCTTTACGGCGAAAAACGGCAAGGAAGCATGGGACGTTTTTGCGGCACAGGAAGTTCATCTGGCAATCCTTGACGTGATGATGCCGGTAATGGACGGATTTAATCTTCTCCGCAAAATTCGGGAACACAGCACCATTCCCGTTATCTTTTTGACTGCGAGAACGGATGAAATGGACAAGGTGCTAGGACTTGGACTTGGTGCGGACGATTATCTTGCCAAGCCCTTTTCTATTGCCGAATTAGTGGCTCGCGTAGGGGCGCAATTGAGACGGAATAATGAATATCTTTCGCCGAAGGAAAAAAACAACGCAAGCATTACATACGGAAATCTGTCTATAGACAAAGAAAAATGCTGTGTCTTTAAGGACGGGAAACCGATTGAACTCGGCGCAAAGGAATACAAGCTGCTACTGTACTTTGTCGAACATCCGGAGAGGGTTTTTACAAAACGGCAGCTTTATAACGCGGTATGGGGCGATGAATACTGTTTTGACGACAATACCGTGATGGTGCACATCAGCCGCATCAGGAATCGGATTGAGGACGACCCGCAAAAACCAAAGTATCTGAA
>DUMD01000156.1 GCA_012840065.1 Clostridia bacterium | reverse complement strand
GTGATTTTTAGAGTAGAAGAAATTACAAAGGCTATTGAAGTTTTGGGTAGGGAAGGCTTCGAAGTTGTAGATAGCAAAAAATTATACAGTTTATAATTTTTGTATTAAATGATAAATTAAACGCTGCGCGGCAGGACGGTAGGTAAGCTAATAAAATTAATTACGTAGAATGGAAGGATGGTAGAAAAATGAAACTATTATTGTTGACTTTTTTTGTTGCGGGGTTAATTGTTATTGGGGTTATTAGTAGGAAAAAATCTAAAACAACAAGTGATTTTATCCTTGGCGGTAGAAATATTGGTCCTTGGATGTCTGCCTTTGCTTATGGTACGACTTACTTTTCGGCGGTTTTATTTATTGGCTATGCAGGAGAGACCGGTTGGAATTTTGGTCTTTCCGGCCTTTGGATAGCAATTGGGAATAGTTTACTAGGTTGTTTTTTGGCTTGGAAAGTGTTAGGCAGGCGTACCAAGGAAATGACAACTCGGCTTAACGTTATGACTATGCCTGATTTTTTAAGTGTCAGATATGATAGTCCGGGTTTGAAATTTCTATCTGCCTTGGTTATTTTTATTTTTTTAGTACCTTATTCTGCTTCAGTTTACATGGGCTTAAGTTATTTATTTGAAGAGATCTTTCATATCCCCTATAATTTTGTCTTATTATTAATGGCATGTTTAACTGCTTTTTATTTAATAGCAGGAGGCTATTTTGCGGTTGCTTTGACCGACTTATTCCAGGGATTACTCATGATCTTTGGCATTGTTTTTATGGTGTTCTATGTATCTCGTGCTCCCCAGGTTGGTGGCATTGGTAGTGTTATTGAAAGATTGGAAGCTATCAATCCCAAATTAACAGCTGTTGTAGGTCCGCCGGGTTGGAAACCTTTATTTTTCTTAGTTATGTTAACCAGTTTAGGTGGTTGGGGTTTACCCCAAATGGTTCAAAAATTTTATACAATTCGCGATGAAAAATCTATTAAAGCAGCTACCACTATTTCAACTCTATTTGCTTTAATTATTTCACTCAGTGCATATTATGTAGGTGCACTTACTCGTTTGTTCTTTGATACTTTGCCTGTTTTAAATGGCCAACCTAATCCTGACATGTTAATACCGCAAATCATTGGTCAGACATTACCAGATTTTGCTGCAGCTTTAGTTCTAATTTTGGTTTTATCAGCTTCCATGTCGACTTTAGCTTCCTTGGTTTTAATATCAAGTTCTACTTTTGTTATGGATATTCTAGGTTCTGGTTTTAAATTACCAATAGTAAAAAACAAACCTACTTTTATGCTCCGTTTGTTTTGCCTTATTTTTATTGCCTTATCCTTGGTAGTTGCCTATAAAAAACCATCAATTATTTTGAATTTAATGGCTTTATCTTGGGGAACGGTTGCAGGTACCTTTTTAGCATCATATTTATATGGTTTATACTGGAAAGGAACGACCAAAGCGGGTGCCTGGGCAGGTGCCTTATCTGGTTTAGCTATTTCTCTAGGTTTATCTATATATTTTAAACTTTCCTCAAACTATACGACAATGATTGGTACCATTGCCATGGTTGCTCCTTTATTAATAGTTCCTTTAGTGAGTTTGGTTACCAAAAGCCTGCCGGAATCCCATTTAAATATAATTTTTCCTTCCAAATTAGAAGAAAAAATTCATTATACATTAGGCAAAACAAAGGAGGTTTTAAATAATGATTTGGGATAAAAATGAGTGCTTATCCAGGGAAGAATATGAAAAAATACAAACTGAACGATTAATAGATGTCGTTCACAGGGTTTATAACCATGTTCCTTATTATAAAAATCTTTTTGATCAGCACGGGGTTAAACCCGAAGATATAAAGTCTTTAAAAGATGTGGCAAAACTTCCTTTTACAACTAAAGATGCACTTAGGGATAATTATCCTTATGGATTGTTTGCGAAACCATTAAAAGAAATTGTTCGTCTTCATGCTTCATCTGGAACAACTGGTAAACCGATAGTGGTTGGATATACTAAAAAAGATTTAGATACCTGGTCTCAATTGATTGCAAGAATTGTAACTCAAGCTGGAGTTACCGAAGATGATGTAGCACAAGTGGCTTTTAGTTATGGTTTGTTTACAGGCGGATTTGGTTTGCATTATGGACTGGAAAAGGTTGGAGCTACAGTTGTACCAGCTTCGGTTGGTAATACAGAGAAACAAATAATGCTGATGCAAGATTTTGGTACGACTGTGCTTATAAGTACACCTAGTTATGCTCTGCATATGGCTGAAGTAGCTATTTCTATGGGAATTGACCCTAGAAAATTACCATTAAGATTGGGTTTGTTTGGCGGAGAACCCTGGACGGAAAGTATGAGGAAACAAATAGAAAAAGTTTGGGGAATAAAAGCTACTGACAATTATGGTTTAAGTGAAGTAATGGGACCTGGAGTTGCGGGAGAATGCGGCCAATCTCCTGGAATGCATATCTCGGAAGATCATTTTATAGTTGAAATCATTGATCCCAATACGGGAGAAGTTTTACCTCCTGGAAGCGAAGGGGAGGTTGTAATTACCTCGCTGACTAAAGAAGCATTTCCGGTAATTAGATATAGAACTAAGGATATTTCTGTTATTTATAATGATCCTTGTCCTTGTGGAAGAACCACAGCTCGTTTGCGTAAGATCAGCGGGAGAACTGACGATATGTTGATAATCCGTGGAGTTAATGTCTTTCCATCTCAGATTGAATCGGTGCTTATGGAAATTGACGGTATTGCTCCTCATTATCAGTTAGTTATAACTCAAAAGGACTTTTTAGACCAATTAGAAATTCAGGTGGAAGTTGCAGAAGAAAAATTTACAGGAAGTTTTAAAGAACTGGAGTTGTTGGAACAAACTGTTAGAGAAAAAATAAAAACTGTTTTATCATTATCTGCTAAAATAAAATTAGTTGAGCCTCGTTCTTTGGAGAGAACTATGGGGAAAGCTAGACGAATTATAGATAAACGACCTAAGGATTTTTCCTGAAATGTTAACCAGAGGGGAGAGGGTTGTAGATGAAGAAAATGCTTTTGACAGGAAATGAAGCTATAGCACGAGGTGCCTATGAAAGTGGAGTTACTGTGGCTACAGCTTATCCTGGTACACCAAGCACGGAAATATTAGAAACTATAGCTAAATATAAAGAAATTAAAGCTCAATGGTCACCAAATGAAAAAGTAGCCTTGGAAGTTGGTATAGGTGCATCAATTGCAGGAGCCCGAGTTATTGTGGCTATGAAACATGTGGGGGTAAATGTGGCTGCGGATCCTTTATTTACGCTTGCTTATACCGGTGTCAAAGGTGGATTGGTTTTGGTTTCAGCTGATGATCCCGGAATGCATAGTTCTCAGAATGAACAAGATAACCGATTCTATGCGAAATTCGCCAAAATTCCAATGATTGAACCAT
>DUMD01000155.1 GCA_012840065.1 Clostridia bacterium | reverse complement strand
CGGTTGTTTTTATAAGGCAACAACTTGTCGGCAAATTCCATATAAAAATAAGTCCAGTCAAATTGGTTTCTTAATTGAATGTTTGTATCCATCTAAAAACCTCCTGCCCGAAATTATTCAAGAAAATGGCTGAAAGTTTTGTAGTTGCTGATCTTTGATATTTGTAATTTTCATAATATCAGAAATATTGCATTTTAAGGCTTTATAAATTTTTACCGGTATATCAGTTGTTACATTTTTTTCGGGTTTTGCTATAAAAGATCGGGTTTTGCTATAAAAGATAGGTTAATGTTAGTTATTTTTTTATTTTGCTAATAAGAAGTTTTAAAGTTTTTTGTAACTGGTGGTTCTTATTTTTATCTTGCCTTTTAATATAAAAGATAGCATGAGATAGGTTAAAAGACAATAATGGTGAAGGGCTGCTTACTGAAATTTGGCTTAGGAATGATTAGAAGATTTTGCTGACTAAAAATAATAGAGAGGGGAACTTTTCAACGGTTAGTCGATGAAAAAAAAGTAATGTCAAAAAATTTCAAAAAATGAGTAAAAAATAGTTGGGAAAAATAGTATAATATTGCCATATAAAAATGTGATGTAACTAGAACAAGATTGTAAGTATATATAAACAGATATTAAAATTTAACAGCAAATCCACCAGAAGGCTAGGGCGTAAAGTTAACGGTTCAAGAGATAAGGTGATTTTATGGCAAATAGTTGGTGAGAGCCCCTATGCAATTAGCGCACGGGGGTTTTTTATGTATCGGGACAGCTTGGTTCAGGAAAGGGGTAATAAGATGGAGGAAAAAGTGTTTCAGCAAATTTTATTCCAGGCCCCCTTTGGTTGTGCCTACTATAAGTTAGTATGCAATACGGAGGGAATACCGGAGGATTTTATTTTTCTAGATGTTAATCCTACTTTTGAAGAAATGACTGGTCTAAAAAGAGAAAATATCTTAGGGAAAAAAGTGACAGAAGTAATACCGAACATCAAAGAAGATCCTTTTGACTGGATAAAATTTTGCGGCCAAGTTGCTTTAAGCGGCGGAAAAGAAGAGTTTACCCAATACTTTGGGTCCTTTCATAGATGGTATAAAATAACTGCTTTTTCTTGGCAGAAAGGCTATTTTATAACATATATCCAAGAAATAACTGCAGAAATGAAACAGATGAGTATTCTGGAAAACCAGCAAGAAACCATTGATCAACTTACCATAGAATTAAAAGAGGTTTTTAATGGAAGTAATGACGCCATGTTTCTAATTGAGGTTGAGGATGGGCAGTTTAGGTTTTTGCGGACTAACAAAGCCCATCAAGAATTAACGGGATTTCCTTTGGATGTGGTAAGGGACAAGTCCCCAGTGGAACTTCTAGGGGAAAAATTAGGCAAGACCGTTGAAATTAACTACCGGAGATGTTTGGAGAGCAAGGAGACGATAACTTATGAGGAAATTTTAACCCTGCCGGCGGGAGAAAAAACTTGGTTTACCAGCCTAACGCCGGTTATTGAAAAGGACAGAGTAAAATATATTGTCGGTTCCAGTAAGGACATTACCCTGCAGAAAAAAGCGGAAAAAGAAAAAGAAGAACTGCTGGATAGGCTGCAGGCTATGTTTAACGAACATGCCGCCGTTATGCTGTTGATTGATCCAATATCAGGCAAAATCCTTGATGCCAATCCGGCCGCCAGCAAATTTTACGGTTATACAAGGGAAGAACTTTTAAATATGCACATTCAGGATATCAATATGCTGCCGAAGGAGGAAGTTAAAAAACGGCGGCTTGCGGTTTTACAAGAAAAACAGAGGTATTTTGTTTTTCCGCATCGTTTAAAAAATCAGGAAATCAGGCTAGTTGACGTTTATTCCTGTCCGATAAAATATAAGGAGAAGAATTTACTTTTTTCCATTATTTTCGATGTCACCGATAGGGAGAAGTATAAAGAAAAATTATACATGGAAAAAGAATTGCTTAGAATTACCTTACAATCCATTGGAGATGGGGTGGTTACCACTGATCAAATGGAAAGAATTACTTCTATGAATAAAGCTGCGGAGGAAATAACAGGTTGGAGGGAGGAGGAGGCCAAAAACAAACCTTTTAGCCAGATTTTCCAGTTGATCTGTGAGGAATCGGGAGAAAAAGTTGAAAACCCCGTGGAAAAAGTGCTGAAGACCGGGAAAATAATTGGGGTGGCCAATCATACTCTTCTTATTGCTAAAGACGGCCGGCAGGTGCCAATTGCTGATAGTGCTGCCCCAATCAAGGACGGACAGGGCAAAATTTTTGGAGTAGTGATGGTATTCCGCGATGTTACCAGGGAAAAAGAATGGCAGGAAAAAATCCTCCACCTTAGCTACAAGGATGCTTTGACTGGCCTGTACAACCGGCGCTTTTTGGAAGAAAAATTGGAAAGGCAGGAGCTAAGAGGTAATCAGCTTTTGTCTGTTATTATGGCTGATGTTAATGGTTTGAAACTGGCTAACGATGTTTTTGGTCATGACGAAGGGGACGAGCTGATTCGAAAAGCTGCCGAAGCTATCAAGAAAAGCTGCCGTAAGGAGGACCTGGTTTGCCGTTGGGGTGGGGACGAGTTTTTGGTATTTTCGTTTAATGCCTCAGCCCAGACGGCGGAAGAAATAATCAAGAGAATAAAGAATACCTGTTTGACATATGCGACTGAACATCTCCGCTTAAGCATAGCTTTAGGATGTGCCACAAGAGAAACTCCTGGCAAATCCCTGAAAGAGCTTATTAAAGAAGCTGAAGAGAAAATGTACCGCCAAAAGATGAACGAAAGTAAAAATTTTCGCGCCAGTATGATAAATACTCTTTTAGCCAGTCTTTTTGCCAAAAACATGCAAGCCGAGGCATATGTCCAGCGCTTAAAAGAATATTGCATGAAGATGGGCAATAGGCTTAAGTTGACTTCCAAGGAAATAAATGAACTAATTTTGTTGGCTGCTTTGCACGATATAGGTAAAGTGGGGATACGGGAAGAAATTTTGAAAAAACCTGGAATCCTAACCAAAGCCGAATGGGAGGAGATAAAAAAACATCCGGAGATAGGCTGCCGGATAGTCCAGAACATACCCGAAATTGGCCCGATAGCGGAATACATTTTGTACCACCATGAACGTTGGGACGGAAAGGGGTATCCTCAGGGACTTAAAGGAGAAGAAATACCATTGCTATGCAGGTTGTTGGCTGTAGCTACCGCCTATAACGCTATGATCAGTGACCGACCTTACCGCAAAGCCTTACCTAAAGAAATAGCTTTGGCAGAACTTAGAGAGAATGCCGGTACTCAGTTTGATCCGGAGATGGTGGAAATTTTTTTAGCTAGTTTAGATAGTATTGAAGGAAGGATTGATTTATAACCAGGCTATATCTTTAGTTCGTATTTTTGCTTAGGTTGAATGGTATCTGGGTAAGATACCTTTTACATAAATGAATTAAGAAGGAGGTTATATGATGGCAAAATACGTATGCTCTATTTGCGGATTTGTTTACGATGAAGAAAGGGGAGTGCCGGAAGGAGGTATCGCACCAGGCACAAGGTGGGAAGAACTACCGGATGATTGGGTTTGCCCGATTTGTGGTGCGGAGAAATCAGAATTTGAGAAAGAGGATTAATTCAATTCAGAAGGGGAATAAAAAATAAAGGCATTATATAAGTAAGGGGATATGAAAAACCCGCTTGTAAAAAGCGGGTTTTCGTATGCACTGAATCTGGTAATATTGTTGAACACCGTTTTGCAAAGCTTAGTGGAGATTGTTTTTTCAAATTTTTCATAAAAATATTATGCTATAATAAATTTAAAAAGAAGAAGTTTAATTTAGGCTCCAGTCCGTTTCTTTATTACTCATTGGTTAGTATTGGTTGTGGGTGTAGTGTAAGGGGGGAGGGCCAGCCATTGAGCAGCTAAGATGACTTATTGAAAAAGTTAGTATAAATTATTAAATATAAATTAAGAAAGGTGAATGGGTGTAAAGTGAAGACAAGGACTGAGGAGGATATAAAACGGTTTAAAACGGAGCTTACAAGATTTTTAATGATGTATAAGTTTGCTTTAGATGAAATGAAGACAAGAATAGATATACTTAAGCAGGAGTTTCAATATGTTCATGACTATAATCCAATTGAACATGTAGAATTTCGAATAAAAAGTCCTAAAAGCATTTTGAGAAAGATTCGCAAGAAGGGATGTGAATTATCTTTACCTTCGATAAGAGAAAATATTAATGATATAGCTGGAATTCGTATTGTTTGTTCTTTTATTTCAGATATTTATAAAATAAGCGAAATGATTCAAAATCAAAAAGATATAAAAATTATCGAATATAAAGACTATATCAAAAATCCAAAACCTAATGGTTATCAAAGTCTGCACTTAATTGTAGAAGTACCTGTTTTTATGACCGACAGAGTAGAGAATGTTCGGGTTGAAATTCAAATTCGTACGATAGGAATGGATTTTTGGGCAAGTTTGGAGCACAAAATTTATTATAAATGTAATATGGAAATTCCTGAAAAGTTGAAGAATGAACTGAAGGATGCTGCAGATACCGTTCGAGAGTTAGATATGAAAATGGAACTAATAAATAAAGAGATTAGTAAGCTTAAAGATGCTAGCAATTTAGACGAGGATACCCAGGAGATTTTTGTTAATGATCAAAAGTTTTATCTACCGGAGGAGTTCTTAAAGTTATTAGATTTTATGTAGAAAAAGTAAGGATTTGCTGCGATTGAAATTACAGAGCAAGAAAAAGGAAAAAGATTTCTCTTACTTTTTATGCTATCATAACTCCGGTGGATGCTATGGTGTCTACCCTGCAGATACAGCTCATTATTATAACGGGGGTCATGGTGTTTCTGGCAGCTATGCTGGCCTATTATCATTGCAAAATATATTGCCAAACCTATTGAGCAGATTAATCAAAGTGCCAAGACACTGGCAATGGGTAATTACGAAACTGAGTTTCATGGCAAAGGATATTTGGAGATTAAAGAACTGTCCGACACTTTAAATACTGCTGCCACGGAACACTTTCCAAAGTAGAGCGATTGTGGCTTGAGCTGATAGCAAATATTTCCCATGATTTGCGAACACCCCTTGCTTTTATTTACAGTTATACTGAAATGATGCATGATTTTCCCGACGGAGTTACTCCTGAGCAAAGTCAAATTATTATGGATGAAACAGATCGTTTGACTTCTCTTGTAAACGATATGCTTGATATTTCCCTCCTTGAGTCAGGTGTATCAAAATTAAATAAGAGGAATTACAACTTGATGGAAAGTTTTAGAAATACTATCAACTGCATGAATGAACTTGTTAAATAAAGAAGGTTATAGGTTGGATTTTGAATTTAATGAGGATGTTTATATATTTGCCGACGAAGTAAAGATTGCCCAGGCATTTTATAGCCTTTTACTCAATGTTATTACCCACAGCGGTGGTGATAAGACTATGCTGGTGCGGCAAATTATCAAAGAAAATAATGTGAGAATAGAGGTAATTGATTATGGAGAGGGCATCAAAGAAAGCGACCTACCCTATATTGTGGGGAGCGTTATTACAAGGTTGATAAGAAACATAAACGGTCTATAATGGGTACAGGCCTCGGGCTGTTTATTGTCAAAAAAATCATTGAAATGCACAATGGTAAGTATGGAGTTGAATCTGAGGAAGGGAAAGGCAGTATTTTTTTGTTTCAACTAGAATTAGAATAGTTTACTCTTGATTTATACCCTCGATATGTATCTGTGGAAACACACCGAGGGTATATTTTTGCGGTAAAGATTAATCTAAAGTCTGGATAATGATTAGTCTCAAAAACCGTATAAATAAATGCTGCGGAGGATTACTATCACCCGATGCACAGAAGTTGATAAAAGATTTAACTCTTTTTTGAAAATTTTGTAAAAATATCAGGCGGATATGAAATAAAGTATATTTACAAGGGACAGGAAATAACTGAAAAGACAAGAATTATTATTGGGGCCGATGGCGCCTCTTCTAAATTAGGGAAATTCATTAGTAAAATGTAAACGTTTCTGAAAAGTACATCGCTATTCAGGAATGGTTAAATAGATTAGATCTCAAGCCTAGGGATAATACCTGGGAAAAGTATAATATGCTAAAAAGAAAATTAACCCAATTAGTTTTTTTATTTTGATGATAAAATAAAAACAGAGGGGGCATATATAAATAGACCTAAGAAGTTATCACATTTTTATGTAGGAAAGGATGGTGTAATCCTTATTGGGAAGGAAGCAGTAGGTGCTATTAGTCCTAGTTATGTAGAAAGAATAAGCTATACATTAAAAAATTCTTTATACTTGGCTCAGAGCCATTGAAAATGGAATGGATGGATATTTTGACAGATATAAAAATATGGTGAAGGAGATCAAGTTAAACTTACTGATCAAAAATTTAAAATCCTCAGTTATGTATAACCCATTAGTTAGACAGTTGGCGATGGTGTCAGGTCTGCAATTTATCAGGTAGTAAGGCTAGTTTGTGTCCGAAAAGGTCTATGTCCTGGAATTCCACTACCAGGTTACATAGATCACAAACTTGAAAGTTTTTAGGTTATTTTTTTGATTGAGGTGAATAATTATGCCACGACCGAAAAAATGGCGAAAAATATGTTGTCTGCCCCAAAATAACTGTTTTGGCCCACTCGGTTTTCAGATGCCTGTAGATGGTTTTATTAAAATGACAGTAGATGAATATGAAGCGATTAGACTAATTGATTTAGAAGGATTTACCCAAGAAGAGTGCGCAAGACAAATGAATGTTGCGCGTACAACTGTTCAAGGAATTTATGCTCAGGCAAGGAAAAAACTAGCAGATTCCTTAGTAAACGGTAGGGTATTAGTGATTGAGGGTGGGGAATATCAGCTTTGTGATGGTTTTGGTAAAATCTGTGGTGAAGCTGGATGTGGAAGATCTAGACATTGCCCAGCTTTTACAGATATCAAAAACAGGGGTGACTAAATATTATATTTTTTTGTTAAAAGACATGGAATATCGTGGAAGAATATTTTCAAACTTTATTTTTCAGAGGAAGAAATAGCTTTGGATGAACAATTAGGGATAAAAATTATCTAAGTACCAAAAAGCCAACTGGGAGTAGAGGAGGATTTGGGGGAGGTCTAAATTTGAAAAATTAATTAGGGGACAAATAAAATACCAAATTGTGTTTTTAATTATAATTATCTTTACGGCAAGCTGGATGGTAAGGCTATCCCACCTTTTGCAGGTCCGGTAACCTTTGGGAAAATTGCTTATCAACTATTAAATCAAATCCTGGTATATGTGAAGCTGGTTAATAAATAAGCTGGGTTTTAAATTTAAAATAATGGGGATTTTGTTTTTGCTCCCTCAGACTAAAGTCTGAGGGAGTTTTGATGTGTAAGGGACTATTCTAATTCAAAAAGTAACTTTTTTGTCTCACATTCGTCTTATTAAATAGGAGGTGATTAAGTGAAAAGATTTTTTGTTCTTATTTTGGTTGGACTGTTAACCATTTTTTTATTGGGATGCGTTCAGAAATACAATAAAGAAAACAATAACAGTCTAAAAGATGAACCGGGAATTATCGGTTATATCATGAGCAAGAAGGATGGAAGGATTCTTGTGGTTAATCCTGATGCTTCTGGTTCTGATGACGGTGAATATTATGAAGCTATTTGGTTTTCCAATGCTCCTGAGGATATTGGTGTTGGGGAGAAGGTAAAAGTTTGGTATAGCATTCTTCAGGAATCCTATCCTGCCCAATCGGAGGTTGAACATTTAGAAGTTATTCCCAGCCAGAAACCGGAGGGGGCTAATCTAACTGAGGCAGAAGCCTTATCTAAAGCTTTGCTTTCTTTAGAAAACAAACCTGATGTTTTGTTAACTGTTAGATCCATTGAATATGATCAGGATTTTAACATATGGAATATTCAATTAAAAGATGTTTATGGTGGCGAGCTTGTTACCATTACAGTGGATGATTCAGATCAGACTGCATTTTCAAGCCTAGGAGGGATCCGCTTAGGAGATTCTTTTGAAGATGTTATCAAAATTTTAGGTAAGGAGTATAAGAAAGTCGATAGAATTGATTATTCAGGATCTATTGGTGAAGACATGATTGTTCTAGAATTTAGCAAAGGGATTGAAGTAATCCTTGGAAAGGAATCAAATAAAGTTATCATGGTTGTTTCCCATAGTCCGGATTTTGAAACGGACCTGGGTGTTAATGTTGGAGATAGAGCAAAAGTAGTATTTGAAAAGTATAAACCAAGATTTGCGGAGGTTAAAAGCCGGCATGGAGATGAAACCTTGACTGGGTGGTTTCATCTAGGAAACGAACAGGTTATGGTTTTTGATTTTAATAAAGCTGACCAGGTGAGAACAAATGAAAACGTAATACCTGATTCTACCGTTCAAGAAATAGTGCTTGCTTATTGGAAGCATTTTGATTAGTCCTAATTTACTGGGTATAGTTTGGTAATGTGAGATTTTAAAAAGGGGATAATCAAATGAAAAAACTGTTATTCTGGGGATTTATTTTATCCTTAAGCCTTTCTTTATTCATTCTTAAGGATTGGGGAAATAATTCTGTTATTTATCAAAATGCCCAGTACGGCTTTAGTTTTTCTTTGCCTGAAAGTTGGGAAGGATATAAAATTGTGTACGATGAATGGGAGGGGCTGGCCTTAGAAGGTCCAGAAGCTGGCAAGGTTGTGGAAAAGGGTCCCCTGATCTATATCAGACATCCTCAGTGGACTTCCCAAAATCAGCGGCAGGACATCCCAATCATGATATTTACTTTTGACCAATGGAATTTACTGCAGCAGGAAAAATTCCATATTGGGGCGGCGCCTATCGGGCCAACGAAACTTGGTAGCAATACAAAATACATTTTCGCTCTTCCTGCTCGTTATAATTATGCATTTCCTATGGGATATGAAGAGGTGGAAGATATATTGGAGGGCAACCCTCTTCAGACATTTGAAATCGAAGAAGAGTAAAAAAGCGGGCTGCCCAAGTATACAACACAAAAGGCTTAACAATAATTATTGTTAAGCCTTTTGTGTTGTATACTTGCTT
>DUMD01000154.1 GCA_012840065.1 Clostridia bacterium | reverse complement strand
ACCTGGTTTGTCAGAATCCTGAGTGCTTATTGTTTATACAAACTTTCCAATGAGCTGGAGGCCGGGGCTATTTTCAACTTGCTTACTATTACCGGAACGGCAGCAAGTATAATGGGGATTGTGGTGTTTGATTTTATAAAGGAGCAGGGATTAATCATTCCTCTAGTGGTTTATGCCCAGCTGGCTATTGCTTGCGGGCTATTTCAATGGTCAAGTCTGGAATTGAATTTAGGAGGCAGAATTAAATATTTTTTGTTTGCTTTTACTAATTTTCTTTATTTGCTATTGAGCTCCAGCCGATTAGCAGGTTTTACAACCTTATTAGTTCTTTTTCTCTCTTTACTTTCCATTGATCGGGTAGAATTTAGCTTGAATTTCATGCGGGTGATAGGAGCTTTATCCTGTGCCCTGCTGGTTTATATTCCAGTTTCAATTATTCCCGGTCTGGGAATGCGACTAGGCTGTTACTCGGCAGGCTTGGCTTTAGCTTATATAATTTCTCGCCTTTTTCATTTTTTTACAAAAGGAAAAAAGGCGAAGGCTGGTTTATTTTACTTGTGTTTTTTCTTAGGATTAATGCTGGCTTCTGCTTTTATTACCTTTACGGCAACTAATAGCTGGCTGGAAAGAACTACTTTTAATGAGCTTTTTTTATTGGCCGGGGAGAAAATCGGCAGGTTTGATCCGGTTATTCTGAAAAATAATCTGACTATCCTAGGAACAGGGCAGGGTTTTGCTTATCCCGCTACTAATAGTTTTACCTCTTTGTGGATTCAGCAGGGGATACTTGGATTTGCCCTAGTTATTTTCCTTCTTATTTTTTGGTTTGTTGTTATTGCTAGAAAATATTGTAAAGAAAGGCGCAGTTCGGAAGGGAAAATAATATTTCATGCTTTGTCAGGTACACTTGTGATGATTATTCCTAGTTTATTTTTTGATTTAACAGCCACTTTTTCAGTTATTTATCTGGGAGCTGTTTTTATTGGTGCTTTCCAACCCTTTTTTGTTACCAATAGAGAAGTAAAGACTAAAGTGCTTATCCCTCTGCGGGCTGTTGTTTTGGCTGGTGTGATTTTTTTAGTTGCTAATCAGTGGAAATCTGCCCTGGAAATCCATTATGCTTATTTAGGAGACCGTTATTTAAGTTTAGGAAAAAGTTTGGCGGCCAGGGAATGTTTTGAAAAAGCCTTAAAGATTAGTCCGAATAATGGGGATTATTATCATAAATTAGCCTTGGTAGCGGAACAAATGGGGGATGATAATTTAGCCCTGGATTATGTCCGGCAGGCACTAAACCTTAATCCTAGGGAGAAAGAGCTTTATGCCCTGGCCGGTAACCTGTATTTAAAACAGGGTGATTTGGAGGAGGCAGATAAGTATTATTTAAAGATTACCGATGCCTATGAATTTTATTTTCTTAGATATGAGAACCTGGCAGCAAGTTTTTTGGCTAAGGCCCAGGATTTGATTAAAAAAGGGCAGAGGGAGGAGGCTGAAGAATATTTTTATAAAATCCAGGAAATTTATTCTAAAATGGAGGAGGCTTATCAGCGGGCTAGGGAAAGGGAAAATAAAGAGAACCAATTTGAAGTTAGTCCGCGGATGAAGCTTATCATGAGCAAATGTTATTATTATTTACGGGACTATGACCAATCCGAAAAATGGGCCAGAGAAGCTATGCAGTATCCCGAGACCAGATCCTCGGGTATTGAAATTCTTTATTTTATCCGGGACCAATTGGAGGCAGGAAATTAGTGAACTTTATTTTTAGAGGGCATTAAGTTAGCAGAAAAGGAAATAATAATTTTAAAAAATAGAAAGGATTTTGGCATGTCTAGGGTCTATCTCTTGGGAGCTGGGTTTTCTCAGGCAGCAGGGGCACCGCTTTTGCGGGATGCCATGAAAAAAGGGGTATTGGCTTGTAAAGATTATGCTAATTTAGGGGAAGTAAAAATATGGCTGGAGAAATTGTTTGCCCCTCAGCATGGTGTGGACTCCTTGAATTTTGAGGAAGTATTAAGCCGGTTGGATTTAGAACTTCATTATAATAAATATGAAGAAGAAGAAAAAAAGCAATTGGAATTAGTGAAAGAGGAAGTAGTCAGCTTATTTTTAAATGCTCTGGAACAATGCTCTAAACAAAAGCTTCCGGAGGAGTACTATATTTTTGCCCGCCGTTTACAGCCTGAGGATGTGGTAATTAATCTTAATTATGATTTAGTACTGGAAAATGCCCTTTTAGCTACGAAGCGTTTTTATCCTGATTATAAATTGCTTTTTTCAGGCCAGACTGTTCCAGGTTTAATTTCTTTTCCGGTTTTAAAGCCCCACGGTTCTTTGAATCTTTATTACTGTCCCCATTGTTTACGAGTTTGCCAATTAAAAACCCAGGATTATAGTGGAATTATTAATAAATATCGGATTTTAGGTGGCTGCGGCCACTTTCTCCGCCCTTTAATTATTACGCCTACCCTTTATAAGTCTTACGGATTAGAAGAAATGAGGCAGATCTGGTTTAATTGTTTAACAGCTTTAATTCAGGCCCAAAAAATCATTTTTATAGGCTACAGTTTGCCTAAAGCGGATGTTTTGGTAGCCCAGATGCTGGATTTTGCCCAAAGGCTTAATAAAAATAATTTGGAAGTAGAAGTGGTGAATGGTATTTCCCCAGATTTAAGAGCTATAGCTTCCCTCTACCAGGGAAGAATAATTAATAGCGGAAAAAGTTTTAGGGAATGGGTGAAGGGTGTTTAAAACGGTATTTAAGAAGAATAAGGAAATTACGGAGCATAATGTTTCGTAGTTTCCTTTTTTTATTCACAGCTGCCAGCTTTTAAAGGGAAAAATTATAGTTTGAGATAGAATTTTACCTAAGGGAAAACTTATCCGGTCTAGAAAAAAATATTGATTCAGGCGGGTAGAAGGGAAAAGATGGGGACAGGAGAAAGTTTTAATATTGAGGAGGTGGCGGAAAATTGAAGCAGGTAATCTGTACTCCCCTTAGTTATAATCTATGGCCGGAATATGCCCGGGCCTGCGGTAAAATGCTGGCTGACGGTGAGACAGGCTGGCTTTACCTGGCTCCCACCAAACAATTGCTAGCAGAAATTCAAAAAGTTATCTGGGAAACGGAAGACTTAGTTGGTTTTAGTAAAATGAACCTTTTAACTATAGACGGGTTAGTGGAGCTTGTTTTAAAAAGGGCCGGTTTTTCCTATTCTTATTTGGAAGAAAAAGAGGCCCTGGCTGTTTTGAATGAGACTTTAAAAAAAATTGCCGGGGAAGGGAAACTTAATTTTTATTCCAGGGCGGTGGGAAGGTTTAACTATCTTAGGGATTTGCTCCAGGCCTTGGGTGAGTTGAAGAGATATTTAATCAGTCCCGGGCAGTTGAAAGAGGCTGTCAAAGAGTTGGGATTTACGGGAAAGGAGAAGGAACTGGCTCTAATTTATGAGGCCTACCAGGATGCCTTGGAAGAAATGGGCTATTTTCAGCAGGAAGATCTCTACTTGAAGGCAATAGAGCTTTTAGAAGCTCGGGGCAGGGAGCTTTTAAGCGGGTATACTTCTTTATTTATGAGCAATTATTTTGAATTTACCCCGATTAAAGATGGCTTTTTGGCCAAGGTAATTGCCCTGCTTCCCCGGGTGGAAATCCATCTTGCCTACGATAGAAGAAATCCGGAGGCTTATAGGCTTACGGCAAGGACATTGAAAAGATTTGAGGACTTGGGTTTAGAAGTGAAATACATAGAGACAGAAAAAGAAGAAGGGCATCTGGGAGGAGAAATGGTCAGAAATCTTTTTCTGGGTCGGAGAGAAGTTATGGAGAATAAAGGCAAGTTTCATTTTGCCTTCTTTAAAACCAGGGAAGAGGAAGTAAGGGGTATAGCCAGGGAAATTAAAAGATTGATTATCGAGGACAAGTATGAACCGGCTGAAATTTGTCTGGTGCCAAGGAGTGGGGAAGATTATTTAAGTATAGTTATAAGGATCTTTAATGAATATGAAATTCCCCTTGGCTTTAATCAGGAAGTGAATTTGCTTTTCCATCCTTTAATAAGGGATGTGCTTAAACTATATCAATTAAAAATTGAAGGTATTAAGCGGGACAATCTGTTGGGACTGGCCCTTTCTCCTTATTTAGGCGGGGCTCTAGGTTTGAATGGTCAGGGCTTGGAAAAGATAGCGTCAACCAGACTCATTGTTGATGAAAAGGACTGGTTGGAGCTGGCAAGAGAGGAAGGGGATGGTTTAGCAGGGATTGAAGAAATAATAAAGCTGGTAAATTCTCTGCCGGAGGAAGGGAAGTGTAGTGACTATTCCCGAAGGATGATGGGGTTTATAAACCGGCTTCCTTTGGAGGAGCAAATTGTGCGTTTGAATCCTGTCGGGCAGGAAAAGGAAGGGTTGAAAGCTTTAAAGCTTGATCTTACTGCTTTGAAAAAAATGCGGGAAGTATTGGCCGGTTTTGATCATCCTGCCTATCAATTATTAACTGGACTTAGGATAACCGGTTTTTTAGAATTGCTTTCCACTAGTCTAGGCACAGTTGTAATAACAAGGACGGAGGGAGAAAAAGGGGGGGTACAGCTTTTTGACCCCTCGGCCTTAAGGGGGCAGGAGTTTAGGATTGTATTTTTGCCCGGTTTGGAAGAAGGGGTTTTCCCTCGCTACCGTTCAGAGAATTGGATTATTTCCGAACAAACCAGAATTAAATTAGCTGGTTTAGGCCTTAAATTGCCCAGGCGGGAAGATTGGGACCTGGGGGAAGAGTTTTTCCTGGCTCTGGCGGTTTCCGCGGCTAGGGAAAGGATTTATTTAAGTTATGCCAGTGGCCAAAGCGAGGAAGGACGCTTACAGTCCTGGTTTGTAGAAGAAATCAGAGGACTGTTTTTTCCCGACCAATCCCTATCTTCATTTGGAAGAACGGATCTTTCCTCTGCAGCTTCACTGCGGGAATTAAGGGGCTGGTTGTCTCTCCTCTTTTCCCAAGGAGGAAAAGAAGGTTTAAGAAAGTTAGAATCTAATCTACCTAATAACTTATTGTCCCGCATCGAAGCGGAAATGCTTCGCTGGGAGGTGGCGGGGAAGGGATTTACCCAGTACAATGGTAATCTTGAGCAAGCTAAAATTAAAGAGAGGTTGGAAAAGCTATTTGGGAATAACCGGGTCTATAGTGCCGGACAGTTTAGTGAATATGCTTCCTGTCCCTTTGCTTTTTTCCTAAAAAGGGTGCTGGGTTTGAAACTTCCGGAAGAGATTACAGCCAAACTTGAGGGGTTGGCGAAAGGAAATATTTATCATCAGGTTTTAGCCAGATTTTTGGAGGGTTATAAAGGTAGAAGATTGGACTCCTCCCAAAAGGAAGAATATTTAAAAGAGCTTAAAAAGATAATTGAGGAGATTTTAACGAAAGAAGAATTTGTTTTTTTAAACAGGAACCCCCGTTGGCCAGTGCTTAAAAGATTATTGGAACGAGACTTAGAAAGATGGTTGATTAGTGAACTTAGGCTGAGTGATGAGGGATCCGCTTTTAGTCCCCTTTATCTGGAATGGAGCTTTGGTTTTCCTCTGGAAGGAAAGGAAGATGAAAAGTCAACGGAAAAGACCTTAGACTTGGAGAAGGAGGGGCAATTTTTAAGGTTGGGAGGAAGGATTGACCGGATAGACTATTCTGAGGAGGGATTTTACCAGGCTTTAGATTATAAAACCTCAACTATTCCGGAGAACAATGATTTGCTAAATTTTCTTGATTTTCAAATCCCTATTTATTTACTGGCTATTCAAGAATTACTTTGTCAGGAAGGAGAAAAGGTTCTAGGCGGAGGTTACTGTTCTTTAAAAAACGGTAAAAGGGATGGGGGCCTCTGGCAGTTGAAGTATAAGGATAAGATTGTCCACCGGTCAAGTGGAAAGATCAAGGGGAACTT
>DUMD01000153.1 GCA_012840065.1 Clostridia bacterium | reverse complement strand
TTACCACCCTAATTCACTATTACCTCGCAGTAATAGCCTCAGAAGGTACGGAGATAATAAATCTCGATACCCCAGCACTTTAACGGATGCTAATCCGGCTCAGCCTACTTGTCTTTTCAGCCTGCAGCTTACGGAGGATATTCCCTTTCACAGTAGACACCGGCTTCCACCATACCCGGCTCGCTTTTTCCTACCCGCTGAAAGGTACTTGTTCCGCTCATTGCTTTTAAAGCCAATTATATAAAAATAATTTCAGTTTATTTTATAAAAATAATTTAGCTTATATAAACCAATTTGTCAAGAATAAATTAGAAAAAATAGATTAACATTTCCAGTAAAATTTGTCGTTTTCTAAAAATTGTTTTTAAATTCCTGCATGTAGTAATTAATAAATTTGTCTAGCAATTGACTTAATTTAATAACATCTGGATCTAAAAAATTATTTTCTTTATTATCAATTAATTTATTAAGTTCTTGCCTAAGCCTTTCAATTTCTGCTTTAATATGTTCCGAACTTTGAACATATTGTTTTCTTTTTAAAATATTCATCGTTCAAACCTCATTCTTAGTTTCAAAGGATTTTTCTACAAAATAAGCTTTATTATCTAAACAATAGATAATAAAGCTTACAAAATTATTTAGGTTTAAGAAATAAAAAGTTAACTTACCTTTGAATCCATTCTTAATTTATCAGCAATCATGGCAATAAATTCAGAATTGGTAGGTTTTCCCTTTTCCAAATTAATAGTATAACCGAAGAGGCTATTTATTAGTTCTACATTCCCCCTATTCCAAGCCACTTCAATAGCATGACGGATAGCCCGTTCCACCCTGCTTGGGGTAGTACCGAACTTCTCAGCAACCATAGGATAAAGCTCTTTAGTAACTGCACCTAATAATTCAATTTCATCTATTACCATAAGAATAGCTTCTCTTAGATATTGATATCCTTTAATATGAGCTGGGACACCTATCTCGTGAATTATATTAGTAACCTCACTATCTAAATTTCTAGTTTTATTTTGGTTAACAACAGGAACTGTAGATGTTGGTGAGTTAACCATTTGCCTAATCCTATCAGTGAGTACGTTTAAATCGAAGGGTTTAAGAACATAATAATCAGCCCCTAATTCAACAATTTTTTGAGTAATATTTTCCTGACCAAAGGCTGTTAGCATAATAATTTTAGGTCTATTTTCTAAACCCATAGCATTCAATCTTTCCAAGACTCCTATACCATCCAAATGAGGCATAATTATGTCTAAAATGATAACATCGGGCTTTTTCTCTGCAACAATTTTTAGAACATCATTTCCATTATGAGCTACATCAACTACTTCAATATCATCTTGCTCATTAAGATTTTCTACTAACAATTCGCAAAAATCTTTATTATCATCTGCTACTAATACCTTAATCTTTGATTGAACCATAAATAACACCTCACTGTATATTGTTTTTTCGTATTTAACCTATTAATTTTAATAATGTTTATTCGACAAACCTTTTCCAGTTTCCTCCTATTTTTAAAAAAGATAGGGAAATTTTTGTATTATTTTTCCATCTAGAATGACAGAATGTTTAAAAGCCAGGAAAATACCTGGCTTTTACTAAGCAGATTTGCTTTGCTGTTGATAAATTCCTGCTTCCATGACCATCCATTCTGCAAAAACAGCATAACCTCGCGTAGGATCGTTTACAAAAACATGAGTTACAGCCCCTACAAGCTTACCATTCTGAATAATTGGACTACCACTCATCCCCTGCACAATTCCTCCTGTTTTTGCCAGTAACCTTTCATCTACAATTTTAATGACCATACTTTTAATACTTGGGTATCTTTGTCTATTTACCTTTTGAATTTCTATTTCAAAACGTTCAATATTCTGTCCATCTATCACCGTCAAAATTTCTGCCTTTCCCTCTTTTATTTCTTCTTGAAGAGCAATTGGGATCGGCTGTGGATAATAAGGATTATCTAATTTACTTTTTAGCACCCCATATATCCCAAAATTAGTATTCTTATCAATATCACCAAGAACATTCTTTTCTTCTAAAAAAACACCAATTTTTTCCCCCGGTTGTCCTTTACTCGGCTGTTGAATTCCAGATACTGCTGCTTTTACAATTTTCCCTTCGTTTACTTCAAGAACAGTATTAGTATCGCCATCTGTGATGACGTGCCCTAAAGCTGCATATTTGTTAGATTGGGGGTCATAAAAACTCAAAGTACCAATCCCTGATGCTCCATCTCTAATATACAATCCTATTCTATATTTTTCAAGATTACTATTATAAATAGGCTTAACTTCCCGCACCACAATTTGGTTCTGATGTTTACATTCAATCAGCAGAGTTTGGTTCTTTCTACCTGCCTCATTAATTAATTCTGCCACATGTTGATCATTTTGAACTTCAACATTATTTATCTTTAGAATTATATCTCCTACTTCAATTCCTGCGTCTTTTGCTGGTCGATATTTTTTGCCATCTGCACCCTCAACTACAGACTGTCCTACAACTATAACCCCTTGAGTCCTCAACATAACACCAATTGATTGGCCTCCTGGTACAACTTTTACCTCAGGTAAAACATCAACCACTAGGTTTCTAATTGGTATTATTCCAAATAATTTTAATTTAAGATTGGTTTGTCCTTGATTAATAGGTACAATATCAATTGGATTTTTTAAATTAATTTTTCTGTCAACTTGAATTTGTTGACCATTAAGATTAACTATATCTTCTTTATCAGCTTCCACTGATACACTAATAGGAAGACCAAAAGTAAGACTTTTTTCATTCCCCTCAGTAATTCTTAAATAAGTAGGGAAATTATTTAAGTTCCTAAATTGGGGAGAATAGACCAATACAATGACCAAGAATATTATTAAAAACCCGACTCCTTTTCTGATTTTTTGCTTATACAAATTGCTTTCACACTCCTGACTACCTCCCCAATATCTCTCCAGTTTTCTTCCCTTTTGCTAAATACTTATTTACAAATAAAGATTAGTTTTTTAATTTTAACTTGCCTTTTACACACAATATTTATTCTTAATTGTTTACATAAAAACAGAGGTTATATCTGGCACTAAGTAAAAATTTATAAATAAATTAAAAAAAAACAGATCAGTTTATCAAGTGATCTGTTTTTTATTTAATAATTTTCTTTTTTTTGGCAAATAATCTTAATTTTTTCGCATGTTCCAGAGTAATCTTTTCAGTATCTTCATTTCCCCCTAACATGCGGCTTAGTTCTTTTATTCTCGCAGCTTCATCCAGATGATCTATTTTTGTATAGGTTCTATTATTTTCTATTTTTTTCAAAATATAATAATGATTGTCAGCCATGCAAGCAATTTGAGGTAAATGAGTAACACAAATGACTTGACTATTCCTGCTGACTTCAGCTAATTTATCACCAATCGTATAAGCTGTTCTCCCTCCAACCCCCACATCAATTTCATCGAAAATCATAGTAGGAACAGGGTTTACTTTAACCAAAGCTACTTTTAAGGCTAACATTACCCTTGATAATTCACCACCGGAAGCTATTTTGCCCAACTGCTTTACCGGTTCTCCTGGATTAGAAGAAAAAAGAAACTCCACATTATCTAGGCCTGATTCTTTTATCATATCTAGAACTTTTAAATCGCCTTCACCATTTAAATCTATAGTTTCAACTTGGCATGTAAACCTAGCATTATCCATACCCAATTGACGTAAATGTCTTGTGACTAGCTCACCAAATATTTGAGCAAATTCCAGTCTTAAACTAGAAAGTTGTTTTGCTTTACAAAGATATTCTTGGACTACATCAACTAATTTATTCTTAACTTCCATTAACTCGATTTCAGCATTTTCAATTTTTTTCAATTTTTCTTCAGCTTCAGCATAAAAGTTTAAGATATCTTCAATGCTTTTACCATATTTTCTTTTCAATTGGCTAATCATATGTAAGCGTTCTTCAATCGCATTTATTTTTTCAGAATCATAATCAATTTCATCTAAATAATTTCTAAGTTGCACAGTAATATCTTTCAGTTGAAAAAATATTGTTTCTACTAAAGAACATACTTCAGTTTTACTCTCATCTAATTTAGCAATTTCCTGTAAATTCTTCAAAAGATTATATAAAGCATTATTAATTGAGAAAGAATAATTCTTTTCATTACCTTCCAATAAATCATAAGCTTCGCTGGCAAGCCTATAAATTTTCTCCCCATTAACTAATTTTTTCTTTTCCTTTTGCAATTCTTCATCTTCGCCTATTTTCAGCTCCGCACTGGCAATCTCATTTATCTGATATTTCAGCAAATCTATTTGTTCTTCTTTTCCTTTTTCAGCACTTATTAATTTGTTTAATTCTTGTTTTAAACCAATAGCTTGTCTATAAAGTTTTTGAACTTCCCTCTTTAAATCAATAATATTATTTCCACCAAAACTATCTAAGAATTCTAAATGATTTTCTGCATATAAAAGAGACTGATGCTGGTGTTGTCCATGCAGATCGACCAACAAAGTTCCAATTTTACGCAACATAGAAACTGTAACTATTCTTCCATTTATTCGACAAGTATTTCTCCCGCTAGTAGTAACTTCCCTTGAAATTAAAAGATGTCCATCTTCTTCAGGTTCGATTCCCATTTCAAGCAAATATTCTGTGACCCTAGTATTATTTTCAATTATAAACAATGCTTCCACTAGGGCTCTATCAGAACCAGTGCGGATATCTTCTATCGATGCTCTAGAACCTAAAATTATTCCTAAAGCATCAATTAGTATTGATTTTCCAGCTCCCGTCTCCCCCGTCAAAATATTTAGCCCAGGCCCAAAGTTTATTTCCACCTGATCCAGTAAAGCAAAACCTGTTACCCTAAGTACTTTAAGCATAAAACTCCCCCTAAACTATTAACAGTCTGAGCTTTTCCATAACCGATTGAACGGCATCTTTAGGTTTTATAACTAAAAAAATCGTATCATCTCCCGCCACAGTACCTATGACCTCCGGCCACTTAATAGAATCAATTCCTGCTGCTACACCCTGGGCACTACCAGTTAAAGTTTTGATAACAATTATGTTTTCACTGGCATCAATATTAATTACTGATTCTTTTATCACTCGACTCATTTTTTCATATATAGCCGCAGAAACCTGTTCTTCAGGTAGGGCATATTTATACCTATTAGCTTCAGTGGGTACCTTAATTAAACGCAATTCTTTAATATCCCTGGAAACAGTTGCCTGGGTTACATTAATTCCCCGTTTTTCAAGTTCGGCTGTTAATTCTTCCTGGGTCTCAATATCTTTGCTTTTAATAATTTCTAAAATAAGAGAATGCCGTTTTGATTTCATCAGTCCACCTCCTATTTTTTCTAATTAATTTTAGTAACAGGTTGTATCAATCTGGTACGCAGGCTTTTATAAAAATTTTGTTCCTTAAGTCTTATCAGTTTTGTAGTCATAGAACTTTTACAAATTGTAATGGTTTCATCTTCAATAAGAGGAATACCTTTTTGACCATCAACTGTCATATAGGCTTCTCCACGAATTTCCGTTAAGGTTATATCGATTTTTTCCGAGTTGTTTATAACTAGTGAACGAGAATATAGAGTATGAGGACAAATAGGTGTAAGAACAATCCCCGGAATTGATGGATTAACAATAGGTCCTCCCGCTGATAATGAATAGGCAGTCGAACCTGTAGGAGTAGCAATAATTATTCCATCAGCCATATAGCTATCTAAATAAATATCATTAATCACAACGTTGTAAGAAATTATTCTTGACAGGGATCCCCTGGATATAACAATATCATTTAAAGCTAGATATTTTACAGTTTGGTTATGGGAACTGTAAGCTTCTAACATTGTTCTTTCCTCAATTACATATTCACCTTTTAACAATTGTTTTAAAGCTAGCTCCAGATCTCCAACCTCCACCTCTGTTAAAAATCCCAGCCTTCCTAGATTAATTCCCAAAATAGGTATATCATAAGAACAAACTGCCTTAGCAATATTAAGTAATGTTCCATCCCCGCCTAATACCAATAAAAAATCTGCTTGCTCGCCCAATTGCTGAATGGAATATCCCGTATCTGCAGCTATCCCTAAAGAAATAGCCGCTTCTCGACACAACATTAATTCTGCCCCTTGATTATCAATCATTTTCATTAATCTAAAAGCAGTATCGAGAGCCTCCTGCTTTCTCATATTAACAACTATGCCAATCTTTTTCATTAAAAACCCCCTTTTAGATTATTAAAACTGCATACCTATAAGAAATAAAGGCAGCAGCCAGAAAAATTAGAAACATAAGAATAAATATAAGCCTGTTTCTTACTGGGTTAGTTCCGATAGAAAATTCAATCGTCTTAATCCGGCGTTCATTCATATCAACTAGGATTATGCCTGTTGGCTTATACGCAAGATAATATTCTAAAAGCTGCCTTCTGGTAGCTGCATTATTAGCCTGAGGGGCTTTATCTCCAGTTTTTATTTCTGTTACATACTTCTTTAACCCTTTCCTAACAATAAAATCAGCTTTGACATAATTTTTATAAGGCTTTCCGTCTATGTAGGTTATAACAGGAACTGATTTTTGAGTGCTAATGATTTTATAACCTTCCTGCATAAGTAATTTGATGGCAGATTTCTCTGCTTTTCTACCTTTTTTCATCCTTTTTTTAAAAGTATAAATTTTAAACGCCTTATAAATTCGATAAAACAAAAATCCGCCTATTATCAACCCTATAATAAATATATCCTGTTTATACATAAATATCCACCCCGAAATGTATTCGCTTTACCCCTAACTATTCCTGCTTTTCAAGTTTGGAAAGCAATACAAAAAAACTGCCTGGCCAGTGGATTAAATTATTTACACTCCAGCCAAGCAGTACTAACAGTCTTATCAATCGCTGTTTTTAGATCAAAAAAACTAGAAGGTTGATTTTTGGAAAAATAGTATAAATACTCAATGTTGCCCTTTGGCCCAGTTATTGGAGAAAAAGTTAAATTAAGCACCGATAAACCTAATCTAATAGCAGCGTCAGCAACTTTAAATAATACTTCTTTATGTACTTCCCTACTTTTAACAACCCCGTTTTTACCAACCTTATCTTTACCAGCTTCAAATTGTGGTTTAATTAAAGATATGATCTCCCCATTGGCTGCTAAAAGTTCATTAATTTTCGGAAGAATTTTTGTTAGAGAAATAAAAGATACATCTACAGTTGCAATTTCCGGCACATAAGGTAAATTAGAAATATCTAAATAGCGAATATTAGTCCGCTCCAAAACAAAAACCCGCTTATCATTTCTAAGTTTCCAATCTAACTGGCCATAACCTACATCAACAGCAATAACTGCGCTGGCCCCATGTTGGAGAAGACAATCAGTAAAACCACCAGTGGAAGCACCTATATCAATTGCCTTTTTATCTACAACTGAGCAATTAAATTCTCTCAGTGCTTTTTCCAACTTAAGTCCGCCTCTACTTACATATGGCAAAGGGTTTCCCTTTATAGTTATTTCCCCATCTAAAGGCACTTTTGCTCCTACTTTATCAATCAATTGATTATTAACAAAAACCAGACCAGCTAAAATATATTTTTTTGCTTTTTCTCGGCTGGAAACTAATTGCCTATCAACTAAAAGCTGGTCAATCCGAACTTTTTGATTCAAAAAAGTCCACCTTCCTTACTATTTGCTTGCTTTGACATAGTAATTATGTTTTATATCTTCTTTATTTAAGTAGGATTTTACCTTTTGAACAATTATGTTTGCTGTTAACCCACATTTTTCTAATAAACTAAAACGATCACCGTGTTCAATAAAATAATCTGGAATACCTAATCTATCTAAGATACATTGACTTAACCCGTTTTCACTAAGTAATTCCAAAACAGAACTTCCAAATCCACCTAATAACGTATTTTCCTCAATAGTTATTATCCTTCCTATTTTTTTAGCAATGTTTATGATTCCATCCTTATCTAAGGGCTTTATGTAGCGAGCATTAATTACAGCAACTTCAATTCCCTCATTAGCCAGAATTTGCGCAGCCTCTGAAGCAGGATAAACCATTGAACCTATGGCAATTAAGGCTAAATCTCGACCTGGTCTTAATAATTCTATCTTATTTTCAACTAAATGAAAATCTGTATCCAAATCCACTCCATATCCATTTCCTCTAGGATAACGAATAGCAATGGGACCCGGAAAATTTATAGCTGTATATAACATATTTCTTAATTCATTTTCATCCTTCGGAGCCATTAGGGTTATATTAGGAATTATTCTCAAGTAGCTATAATCAAAAACTCCATGGTGGGTAGGTCCATCTTCACCTACAAGACCACCCCGATCTATAACAAAAACTACTGGTAAATTCTGCAGACAAACATCATGAATGATCTGATCATATGCTCTTTGAAAAAAAGATGAATAAATAGCAACAACAGGTCGCAATCCATTGGCAGCTAACCCCGCTGCAAAAGTTACCGCATGTTGCTCTGCAATTCCTACATCAAAAAAACGTTCAGGATATTTTTGGGCAAATGGTTTTAATCCAGTGCCATCAACCATAGCTGCAGTTATTCCTATCAGTTTATGATTGTTTTTGGCCAATTCTAACATAGTTTGACCAAAAACTTCTGTATATGTAGGAGCCTTATTTTTTTTATAAGGAATACCAGTGGCTACGTCAAAAGGACCAATCCCATGAAATTTATCAGGATTCTCTTCTGCAGGTTTATAACCTTTACCTTTCTTGGTTACAACATGTACTAAAACTGGTCCTTTTATATTTTTAGCATTTCTAAAAACCTTTTTAA
>DUMD01000152.1 GCA_012840065.1 Clostridia bacterium | reverse complement strand
TTATATAAATTATAAATGGATAATGGTTATTAGAGTAACTCTTATTATTGTATTGCTTTATTTGCTAAAATATAAATATATATATATATATATAAATTATTATAATGTTGTTTTCTTATTTGAAAGGAGTTTGCTTAGATTGGAAAGGTTACAAAAGTTTTTAGCAAGGGCTGGAATAGGTTCAAGAAGATATTGTGAGCAAATAATTCTCTCCGGTGCAGTAAAGGTAAATGGTAAAAGGGTAGATACTCTTGGTACTAAAGTAAGTGATTCAGATAGAGTAGAGGTTAATGGTAAGCTAGTAAAACCAGTTTCAGAAAAATTATACTTTATTTTAAATAAACCAAGGGGTTATGTAACAACGGTCAAAGACGATAGAGGAAGAAAAACTGTACTTGATCTCTTACCTGAAGTGTCTACCCGTATATATCCGGTTGGGCGACTAGATTATGATACGGAAGGTTTGTTATTATTAACTAATGATGGTAATTTTGCTTATGCTTTAACTCATCCAAAATATAAGGTACCTAAAACTTATTTAGTAAAAATTAAAGGAATTATTACGGCTAAAGAGATAGACAGATTGGAAGCAGGAATTTTACTTGAAGATGGGAAAACCGCTCCGGCTAAAGCACAAATAATAAAAATTGATCAATCTTCCCAAACTTCAACTATCAAATTAACTATTAGGGAAGGGAAAAATCGTCAGGTTAGAAGAATGTGCTCAACATTAGGTTTTCCTGTTCTAAGTTTGAAAAGAATTCAATTTGGTTGTTTAAGATTAGAAAATTTGCCATTGGGTAGGTTTAGAAAATTATCAAAACAAGAGGTAAATAAATTATATTTAGAGGCTGGTTTTAAACCACCGTCCAATTAAAAAATAATCTTCATTACAAACACCCTAAATATTAGATATTTAATTTGGGGTGTTTTTTAATTATTGGCGGCCTGCTAAAATTAAAGTGGATATAAAAATGAAAAACAATAGAAATAGAAGATATAAATTTTTGCAAGATGAAAGGGATGTCATTGCCTACAAAACCTGAACACTATCCAATAATGATTGGTAATTGACACAATATTTAAATTATAGGAAAATAAAAATAATAATCATTTTTAAAATTTTTAAGAGTTAGGATTATTTATTTTTATAAATATGGAAGGAGTGGATACATATTTATGCTAAGGATAGTTCTTGCAGGTATATGTGGAAAAATGGGTAGAGCGGTAGGCAGACAACTTATAGAAGAGGATGATTTTGAGATCGTCGGTGGTGTTGATATAAATTTTGTAGGAGAGGATATTGGGAATATTTTAAACTTAAAGCCTATGGGTATATACGTACACAATGATTTGGAAACTGTTTTAAAAGAAACGAATCCTGATGTTTTACTTGATTTTACTAATCCTAAAGTAGTTATGTCTAACATTGAAATAGTCCTGAAAAACGGAATTAATGCGGTAATAGGGACAACCGGGATTACAGAAGAAGATGTTCCAAAAATAGAAGAACTTTCCCGGGAAAAGGGGGCAAGTATTATTATAGCACCGAATTTTTCTATAGGTGCATTGTTACTTATGAAATTTGCGGCAGAAGCAGCAAAATATTTTCCTGATGTAGAGATAATTGAATATCATCATGACCAAAAGTTAGATTCTCCTTCAGGTACTGCTATAAAAACAGCAGAATTGATCTTAAAAAATAATGATATTAAATCTACTCCTACCGGTGAGTTTGAAAAAATTCCCGGAGCTCGAGGGGGAAATTTGGGTGGAATTAAGATCCACAGTGTTAGATTACCCGGTTTTTTAGCCCATCAGGAAGTTATTCTAGGTAGCAAGGGACAAGTTCTGACTTTACGACATGATTCTTTAACAAGAGAATCATTTTTTTACGGAATTAACTATGCACTTAGAAAAATAAAATCAATAAAAGGAGTGGTTTATGGTTTAGAAAATATCTTAGATTAAAAAAATCCTTTTAGGCTTGTATTTTTAGTGACAAGCACCTCCATTTGCTTAATTCATATAATAATAGTAGTTAGCGTTGAAACAGGAAAGGGAGGAAATAACGATGCAATCTTTTTTTACTAAACTAAATATAGCAATTCTTGGTGGGGACAGGCGGGAGTTATATTTGGCTGAAGAGCTTAACCGGTTGGGAGCAAAAGTAAAATTAGTTGGTTTTTCTAAAGAATATGCAAGAGATGGGCTAGATATTGTTGAAAGTTTGGAAAATGCTTTAGAAAATGCAAAAGTAGCCATAGCACCTATGGCCGGAACAGACGATGAAGGAAAGATAAATGCTCCTTTCAGTTCAAAACCTCTATACCTTACTAAAACAAACTTGGGATTGATGCGGGGGGATGGCTTATTTTTAATTGGAACAGCTAAACCTATCGTCAAAAAGTTATGTGCTGATAATAATCTAAAGCTGATTGAGCTAGCTAATTTGGATGAGATTGCTATTCCTAATGCCATTCCAACGGCTGAAGGAGCTATCCAATTAACTATGGAAAAACTACCAATAACAATTAACGGTGCTAAAGCTGCTATTTTAGGTTTTGGTCGAGTAGGTTTTGCAGTAAATAAAATTTTAAAAGCTTTAAACGCTGATACAGTTGTAGTTGCCAGAAAACTTTCTGCCCTGGCTTTAGCAGAGGAAATGGGAGCAAAAACCTCTACTTTTGATAATTTGCTAGATGCAATACAAGACGTAGATGTAATTTACAATACAGTTCCTCATCTAGTATTAACTAGAGAAGTTCTAATGGCTTTACCAAGAAATATTCTAATCATTGATTTGGCTTCAGCACCTGGTGGTGTTGATTTTTCAGCAGCAAAAGAACTGGGAATAGAGGCTTTTCTTGCTCTTGGTTTACCTGGCAAAGTTGCTCCTAAAACAGCCGGCCAAATCCTTGCTAAATATGTTCCCCAAATAATTTTCCGAGAATTGTGTTCTGTTTAGTAATTTTAATTTCCTCTACCCTGTCGTTTTGACGGAGGTGCTCGGAATGAATCTTTCACAACTAAAAATTGGGTTTGCTTTTACCGGATCTCATTGTACTCTTGAAGAAACATTACCTCAAATAGAGCGTTTGATAAAGGAAGGGGCCGAAGTAATACCAATTATCTCCCATTCAGTGGCTAGTACAGATACTAGATTTGGAACAGCACAGTATTGGAAAGAAAAGCTGATAGAAATAACAGGTAAAACTCCTATATCTACTATTGTTGAAGCTGAACCGATAGGTCCCCAAAAACTCTTAGATGTACTGATTATAGCTCCTTGTACAGGGAATACACTTGCTAAATTGGCTAATGGAATTACTGATAGCCCGGTATTAATGGCTGCTAAGGCTCACCTGAGAAATTCTCGCCCCGTTGTTATTGCCATTTCAACCAATGATGGTCTTAGTAATAATGCTAAAAATATAGGTGTATTGCTTAATACAAAGAATATATATTTTGTTCCTTTTGGTCAGGATAATCCTATCGAAAAGCAAAATTCTTTAGTCGCGCATATGGACTTAATTCCTGATACGGTTAAGGAAGCAATTAAGG
>DUMD01000151.1 GCA_012840065.1 Clostridia bacterium | reverse complement strand
TAATAACTTAGTCCTTATACCTTAGCCCTTTCCCCTGTAAAAAAAGCAAACCCCGCAGCAAAACAGGGGTTATCCTGCATTTACTACGGGATTATGGAATGAACTTTATTATCATAGAGTCAACTTTATTATTATGGAGTGGAGTTTATTTTGTATATACAACATCAACATTACCCCTAACCTTTTCCCTACTCCACAGTCACGCTTTTAGCCAAGTTCCTAGGCTTATCTACATCGCATCCCCGGCTGACTGCTGTATAATAAGCAATTAATTGAAGGGGAACAACCGTCAGGATAGGGGTTAAAATCTGGGAAGTTACAGGAAGATAAATAACTTGGTCAACAGTTTTTTCTACATCTTCACTGCCTTCTAACGTAACACCGATAACCCTGGCTCCCCTGGCATTTACTTCCTTAACATTGCTTAAGGTTTTATCCATTATCTCTTTTTGAGTAACTAGAGCAATGATAGGTGTGCCTTCTTCAATCAGAGCGATGGTACCGTGTTTTAATTCTCCTGCGGCATAGGCTTCCGCATGAATGTAGGATATTTCTTTTAACTTCAAGGAACCCTCCAAAGCCACAGGATAGTCAAGCCCTCGACCGATAAAAAATACGCTGCTGGCATCTGAACAGATTTCTGCCAACTGTTTAAACTTTTCTTCTTCAGCAAAAATCTGCTGAACCAGTTCGGGCAGCCGTTTTAACTCCTCAATAAGCTCTGCTGCCTCTTCCGCTGACATAGTCCCCCTAATCTGAGCAAATTGGATAGTAATAATGTATAAAGCCAAAAGCTGGGTAAGATAAGCTTTAGTTGATGCTACAGCAATTTCCGGGCCCGCCCAGGTATAAAATAAGTCATCCGCATATCTGCTTATTGAACTCCCTACTACATTGGTTATAGCTAAAACTCTTAAGCCCCGGGATTTTGCTTCATTAAGAGCTGCTAAAGTATCGGCAGTTTCTCCCGATTGGCTGATTGCAATTACCAGATCGTTTTCTTTTAAAATCGGATTCCGGTAGCGAAACTCTGAAGCTATATCTACTTCCACTGGGATCCGTAAAAGTTTTTCTATTACATATTTCCCGACTAGACCGGCATGATAAGCAGTGCCACAACCAACAATAACAATCTTCTCCAATTTTTTAACCTCTTCAGGACTAATTGTTATTCCTTCTAAATTAAATAAAGTCCCTTTCTTTTCCAAGCGGGGATAGAGGGTATCCTTCAAAGCCTTAGGTTGTTCATGGATTTCTTTTAGCATAAAATGCTCGTATCCTTCTTTTTCCGCCTGAATGGGGTCCCATTGGATTTCAATCGGCTGTTTATCCACCGGTTCGCCGGCAAAATTAGTAACTTCTACCTGATCCCGCCGAACCACCGCAATCTCACCATTGTCAAGAATTATAGCATTTTTGGTATATTCTAAAATAGCAGGAACATCGGAAACAACAAAGTTTTCTCCCCTTCCCAGACCAATAACCAAAGAACTGTTTTTTCTGGCGGCCACAATCATCTCCGGATGATCCTTACATAAAACTACCAGACTGTAGGAACCCTCCAAATGCTGTAGAGCTTTCTGAACAGTGGCGACTAAATCTCCAGTATAAAAATGTTCCAGCAAATGGGGAATGACCTCCGTATCAGTTTCCGAAGTGAATTTATGCCCCTTTTTTATTAACCACTCCCGTAATTGAAGGTAGTTTTCAATAATTCCGTTATGGGCCACTGCAAAATACCCCTCACAGTCTAGATGGGGATGAGCATTGGCATCGGAAGGCCGGCCGTGGGTTGCCCATCTGGTATGGCCAATACCTATGTTTCCTCCAGGATAATTATCCTGAATTAATTCCTCCAGGCTAGCAATTTTCCCTTTGCTTTTTTTAACTACTATTGATTCCCTATCTAAAACTGCCAGACCAGCAGAATCATAACCTCTATATTCCAAACGTTTAAGACCATTTAGTATAACTGGTGCTGCTGCTCTTTCCCCTAAGTAAGCAACTATTCCACACATAATGTTTTCCTCCTTTGACAAACCTTTACTATACTTTCTCTCTTCTTTTTTGTTCTGCGAAACCGGATTTGTCCTGATAATCGCTTATCAGTTTTGCCCAGTTTCTAACGAGTAGAACAGAACCCGAGGGGAACCCGCCGAAAATTCGATTAACCCCTACCTCGTCAACTTACTAAAACTAATTTTAGTAAGTCCTGGCGCTTATTTCTAACAAAACTTTCTCTTTTTCCAATAATCACCCCCTTTAAAATTATGGGATAGGTTGCTTAACCTAACCTATCCCGAATCAAATCGGCTAATTCCTTAGCAATCTCCTCAATAATTTGCTGATCTTCTCCTTCAACCATTACCCTTACCACAGGTTCAGTCCCTGAAGGACGGATTAAAATTCTACCGTGTCCGTGCAGATTTTTTTCCAGTTCTTTAATTCTCCCCTGGATTACCTCATCCCTATCAACCAAGCTTTTATCTTTTACTTGCACATTAATTAAAGTCTGGGGCAAAGTAGGGATTAAATCCGCTAAATCAGCTAAAGGTTTGCCCTCAGCTAGACAGGCCGCCAGCAATTGAACAGCAGTAATTATTCCATCCCCTGTTGTACTGTGGTTAAGGAAAATTATGTGGCCGGACTGTTCTCCCCCTAAAGAATACCCGCCCTTAAGCATTTCTTCTAAAACATATCTATCCCCTACCTGAGTTTTTAACAATCTTCCTCCCGCTTCCTGCCAAGCTAAATCCAAACCAAAATTACTCATCACAGTAGTAACCAACGTATTATGGGGAAGAGCATTTCGTTTAAGAAGATTAAAACCGCAGATAGCCATAATTTTATCGCCATCGACTACCCGTCCCCTATGATCCACAGCAATCACCCGGTCAGCATCCCCATCATGAGCAATACCTAAATCGGCACCGCAGGCAATTACTTCCCGTTGAAGCTGTTCAGGATGGGTTGAACCGCAATTAACATTGATATTCAAACCGTCAGGCCCATTATTAATAGTAATAACATCTGCCCCCAGGCGGCGAAAAACCTCCGGTGATATTCTAGAAGCAGCTCCATTGGCACAATCTATCACAACTTTTAAACCTCTGAAGTCTACAGGGGAAAGGGAAACGATATATTTTATATACCGTTCTTCAGCTTCTTTTAAAGAATAAATTCTGCCTACCTCAGCTCCTACTGGAGAAGGGATACTATCCATCCCATTATTAATTAACTCCTCAATTTGGTCCTCTAACTCATCAGAGAGTTTATACCCGGAGCTGGAGAAAAATTTTATGCCGTTATCCGCTGCCGGATTATGAGAAGCAGAAATAACAACCCCCGCATCAGCTTGCAAATCTTTAGTCAAAAAAGCAACCCCGGGGGTAGGAACAACATCTAGCAAAACAGCGTCACAACCCACAGAACAAATTCCAGCCGCTAAAGCAGCTTCCAGCATTTGACCGGAAATGCGGGTATCCCTTCCAATAAGGATTTTGCCGCCAATTTTCCCCTTAGTTAAAATATATGCACCGGCTCTACCTAATTTATAGGCCAGCTCTGCACTTAATTCTTTATTAGCAACTCCCCTTACACCATCAGTTCCAAACAGTCTACCCATTTATCTTTTTCCTCCCTTTATCACATGCTGTAATTATAGCTGCAGACAATTTATCCAGCACCTTATTTTTCCCTTACAAACAGTAGACGGAAAAAAAGACAAAAAGTCTCCCCCAATCTATTTTTCTTTAATTGTAACCTTGACCTCTGCAGGATCTTGACTAATAATTTTAACCCCTTCAGGCAGCTCAACCGTAACGGGTAGAACAATTTCACCTAAAACAACCTCTTTCAAATCCACCCAAGCCTGAATATTTGCTGAACTGAGTCCTTCCAAGATAGTGCTTTTTCCTTCAAGGGTTAAGCTGAGATCTTTTTTGTCAAGACTGGCATTGTATCTATCCACTAGATTTACAGTCTTAATCCCAATCCCACTAATCGTTTTTCTTTCCACTTTGGGTTCAATTTTAATTACTACTCTCGCCTTATAGGAACTAACAGAATTATACCCTTCAGGAATATCTAAATCCACATCCTTAACCAAATCTTTAGTAGCTCCGGCAACACTAATTGGTTTAGTGCTTATCGATTCCAACCCCTTAAGATACTCAACTGAACCAGTTACCTGAATAAATGATGGTTCAATAACCCAATTTACAATCCTATAACCATGATCCGGCTCGCCGCTTTGTTTTAACTGGACCGGAACATTTTTCGTAGGCATGCTTTGCATAATTGGTACAAACACATCTATTATCTCGGGCTCCACTTTAAGGCCTTCTACAGTTTTTCCATTTATATCAACCAATCTAACAGGGAGAAGACCTGAAACACTGCTTGTTAATTGGTCAATGGACACATTTACTATCCCTTTGGATACAGTACCGACCAGACTGCTGGCCCCGGTCACTAAAACTTCTGTGGGTTCAAAAACAGGATTATGAGCATTAAATCCAAGTTTAGGTTCACCAACCAGCTCCACTTCTACAGGTACCTGCTGGGTAACAACCTGGTCCAGTTTAACTTCCACCTGTTTTGGATTAAGGCTAACTAGCTCACAATTCGTCGGAAACCTAACCTGCACAGGAACCAGATGAGTTCCCTGTTTAAGCCCGCTCAAATCAACAAAAGCCCTAACATCCTCTTCTCTTAAATTCATAATAACGTTGCTTTTCCCTCTGACCCGAACCTCTACGGCTTTAAGATCGCTAGCCAGTGCCAATCCCCGCTCTATGTTTTGTACCTGAAGAAAAATAGAAAAGGATTGTTCTGAGATCGGATTTTCTCTCTCAGGACTCCGAATCTTATCATTATTAGCAAGACCCCACATTAAAATAGCAATACAGACAGCTAGAATTTTAATGCCTAAATCCTTTCGAAGTAATTTAATCATTCTCCGACCTCCGATTAAAGCGTAAAATAAAATTATGTTTAGGATGCCATAATTCAGACAGCATTTCTTTTAAAGTTTTTGCATCCAAATACCTGGTCAGACGACCTTCCCGAACCAAAGAAATGACCCCAGTTTCTTCTGAAACAACTACACAAATGCTATCTGCCTGCTCACTAATACCTAAAGCTGCCCTATGGCGTGTTCCCAGTTCTTTACTCAAATTAGGATTTTCGGTCAGGGGTAAAAAACAACCGGCTGCAGCAATCCTATCACCCCTGATAATTACTGCTCCGTCATGAAGAGGACTACCGGGATAAAATAAATTAAGCAACATTTGGGAAGAAACAAAACTATCAACTTTGGTTCCTGTTTCTATGTAATCATTTAACCCAATTTCCCGTTCTAAGATAATTAAGGCCCCGATTTTTTTCTTAGCCATTATTTGCACAGCTTGAGCCAGTTCCTCTAAAACCCGATCAATATCTTCATCCCTCAGAAGAACCATAGTACGAGCAAAAAATTTTCCCCGACCAAGCTGTTCCAAAGCTCTTCGGAGTTCGGGCTGAAAAATAACCGGAATAGCTACTAAACCTGCAGTAGTTACTTTATCTAAAATCCAGTTTACAGTAGACAATTCTAACAGCTGGCTAATATAAGTAGCCAGCAATAAAACAGCAATTCCTTTTAAAAGTTGAACTGCTCGGGTCCCTCTAATTAAAAGAATTAGCCGATAAACCAAATAAGCTACAATAATAATATCAATAATATCAATAAAACCAAAATTAGCAGGCATTGCGTCACCTCATCCAATAAAGCTAACTTCAGGGAAAAGTTTTAATTCATCCATAGTTCAACTAAATCTATTCCAGGAGCATAATAGTGGTTATGGAGATAAACATGTAAAAAATATTTATGTTTTATTCTATGGGAGATATTTATAGTTTATCCACAAATATGAAAGCTTTTTCTACTACAAAACATCATTAGGATTACCTAATAATATTTAACATCAAAACTTTTACTCCTTTTCTGTCCGTCTAAAAATCAAATTTTGCGGCCAAGGCTAGGCTTCTTCTTTTTCTTCTGCTATTCTCATATTATAGCTTTTTAATTAAATAATGAAATAATAAAATTGTGGTATTTTTAAGAATTCAATAATCAACCACCAGGTATCTTTTTAGCCCCGGCTCAAAAGTATTCTTTCTCTGTCAAAAAAATGCCAGGATATCCAACCTATTAGAAATATATAATACAGATTTTTTAACATCAGGTAAAGTTATGGTAAAATAAAGTCATTCAAGAATTATATAATTAAATAGTCCATTCACTAGATTTTTATTCAAAAATTACTTAAATTTGTCTAATTCTTTTAACAAAAGACAAAAAAAGTAAAACTTTATTCACTTAAATTCAAAAGGAGGTATTAGTTATGAATCAAGAAATAATCAAATTCAATGAAATAAGAGCAAATTCTGCCATTTCGGCTTTGCAAAAAAATGGTTTTTCAGCCGAATACTTACCTTCTAAAGAACAAGCCCTTGACAGGCTTTTGGAACTAATAGACAAAAATGCAGTGGTTGGCTGTGGTGGATCTTTAACCTTAAGGCAAATAGGAATTATTGAGGCCCTAACCGAAAGGGGAAATAAGGTAATCCATCATGCCCATCCGGACTTATCGCCGGAACAGCTTTTAGAATTGCGCAGAGAAGAATTACTGACAGATGTATTTTTGACCAGTACTAATGCTCTTAGTTTAAACGGAGAACTGGTTAATATCGACGGAGTCGGCAATAGGGTTGCAGCCATGACCTTTGGACCTAAACAAGTTATTTGCGTTGTTGGGATCAATAAACTGACTACTAACTTGGAAGCAGCCTGTGAAAGAGCTAAAAATATTGCTGCTCCCCTCAACGCTCTCCGTTTTTCCCTTAATACTCCCTGCACTAAACTAGGCAGGTGCGTAGACTGCGATTCCCCGGAAAGACTTTGCAGAGCAACAATAATTATTAATCGACAGCCATCCCAAACTCCAACTACAGTCCTTATTGTGGGAGAATCATTGGGATATTAAATAAGCAACAGGCAGGATTACCTGCCTGTTTATGTTTTCAACCTATAGTAATATACTTAAGATATCGATAATATACTTAAGATATCAATGAAGCTTAATGCTTTACCTTTGCTCATCAATTACTTCCTGCTCTTTTTTGGTTCTAGGCTTCATTACACCTAAAGTCCTAATAAGAGGAACTAATATGCCGGCAACTATTCCCCCTGCAAAACCATTATTGTATAGGTTAGTTCCCCCATGCAGAAAGCCAATATTCATTACTACAGATAAATGCAGAAAACCGGCAACTATTCCTGCAAGAGGACCGAACCCTCCGGCTATAGGCGCTAAAGTAGTACCAAAGAGAGCAGCCAGTAAAGCCCCTGGAGCATTAGCACTCCAAATCTTAGTTAAAGTACCTAAATACACACCTATAAAAATGGGAATTACATTTCTAGGATGTTTACCAAAAGCTGAAAAACCAACAATAGTAAATAACCCGCCAATGGTAGGCCCATTTAGAGCCCCGCCTACCATTATAACATATAACATTCCCAGGATACCCATTATTCCCATATTCATTAAGACAGGACCAAAACCTGCTAGCTCAATAAAATCAGTAGCTAGGCCTTTTGAATAATTCATTATGCTTTTTAAAGTAGCTACATCTTTTTTTCTTCCGACTTTTCCTAAAATAACTCCTCCCAAAATCATTGAACCGAAGTAAATCAACAAAGCAGGAACAAAAATATGGTTAAAACTTTCAGCCCAAAACAGCACAGACTCACAATTCATCCCAAAACCTCTAAAAAGAGCCATAAATGCGGTTCCGATAATTCCTGCCGTAAAGCCGATATTATAAAGATTATAACCCTGGTGAATTACCGCCAAATGACTTGCCAAAGAAGGAATTATAAAACCGATAATTATACCACAGATACTGCCCAACACTATTCCCAGAGATAAATTAAAACCAAAATCTAAAGCCACTTTACTTACCAAGGGACCAAGAGCTGTCCCGAACAAGGCAGGAGGAATCAAATCTGCAAAGTTGCGTTTCAAGACTTTAGCATGAAGCCACACTCCCAAAATAATGGGCCAAATGTTTAAAATATTCTTACCAAACAAAGCAAAGCCTGCGATAGTAAAAAAAGCAGCCACATTAAGACCGGAAATTTTTGCTTTTGCTAGTTTGATAATTATTAAAGCAAACAGGGCAACTAGACCGGCATTTACAAAAGCAGCTCCAATTCCAGCAATAGCCACATAATCGCTAATCAAAATTCCAGGAGATTTTATAATTTCTTTCAAACCCATTACAGAATTCCAAAAACCATCAACTGCAACTCCAAAAACAATCAAAAGAACAGCATAAGTCAGGAGAACTCTAAACCTGACCTTTTGTCCAACCTCAACCCTAACCAGCGACTTAGAATCCTTTTTTATATCTTCCTGTTTCGCAGAAGCTATAGTAGTAGAACCACTTTGATTCATCACTAATACATCCCCCTCACTAACTCCCAACTCCAGTAATTATCATTTAACTTATGATTCACTAATTTAAAAACTAAACTCACTCGAATTCAACCAGTCAGAGGAAAAATTCACTCTCGCACAGATTGTGAAATTATTAACAATCCTCGCAAAAATTTTTAGAAAAAAATATTTGCTCTAGTTTATATTAGCTTTTTAAGCTAAATATTCCTGCCCCAATATTAAATTTTCACAAAATTTTTAAATGTCAAAAAAAACCAATTGCTTGTCCGGACTAATTAAAATGATTATAGCCCAAGGCCTTAAGCGGTCTTAACCTACCATCCGGAAAATTAATAAATTTTTTCTCCCTGTCTCTTACAATCTCACCGATTATCCTAAGAGAACAACCTGCCTCAGCTAAAGCTGCTTCAATTTCTCCTTTTCCTTCGGGAGAAAAACTAAAAACCAACTCATAATCTTCTCCGCCATATAAGGCCCAATCTAAAGGGTCATCCCCTGTATATTCTGCAATTTCCCAAGCTGCTGGATCAACCGGAATATCCCTGGCATTTAACACTACTCCTACTCCGCTAGCTTCTGCGATTTCTAACACCTCACTGCACAAACCATCACTAATATCATTTAAAGAATGTACTTTCCCGGTCTTAGCCAAATTCCTTCCAGCCCAAAGCCGGGCCTCCGGTTTTAAATGTCTGGCAAGAGCTGCCTCTGCTCCCTTTAAATCCCGATTAAGCTCTAGGCTGAGAAGCCTTAAGCCAGCTGCAGAACCTCCTAAAGGTCCTGTTACTCCAAGCAGGTCTCCCGGTTTTGCCCCAGACCGTCTAATCAAACAATCCGGTTCAACCTCGCCCAAAAGGGTCACCGTTAGTGTGATCCCCCCCAGGCTACTAACCGTATCACCACCTACGAGGTTCACTCCATAAACATTACAGGCTTCTTTTATTCCCCTGTATAAACTATTTACCCAATTACATTCTATTTTCTTAGGTAAGGTTAAAGAAACTAAAGCTGCTGTCGGCAGTCCACCCATAGCGGCAATATCGCTTACATTAACAGTCAGGGATTTGTAACCCAACTGTTCAGGGCTAGTTGTTGAAAAGAGAAAATGAATTCCTTCTGTCATGGTATCAGTTGTTGCCAACAACAGCTTACTACCATCCTGTTTTAGTACTGCTGCATCATCTCCTATTCCTAGAACTACCCTGTTTGGGTCTAATTTAATCCCTTCCGCAAGTAATTTAATTAAGCCAAATTCGCCTATTTCTTTAATTTCCACTGAATTTCCTCACCCTTCAATTAAACCATCCTAATTTTGCTCAATTTCTCCACCTGTTCAGCAGTAAGAAGGGCCGCAGAATCAAATAAGTTTGTTTTGAAAGTCCCCGGACCTAATCTACCTTCCCCAGCAGCCAATTCACCGGCAATTCCAAAACAGGTCAGGGCAGATAAAGTTGCCAGGAAATAATCAGACTCCACCGCTGCAAAAACACCAACAACGGAAGCTCCCATACAACCAGTACCAACAACTCTTCCCATTAAAGGATGACCGTTTTCCACCCAAGCCAGCCTTTTTCCATCGGTAACTAAATCTTCAACTCCTGTGGCAGCCACAACTAAATCATATTTCTCAGCCAGCAGTTTTGCTCCCTCTACCAAGTTCCCTTCCACTTCTGCCGCTTCTACTCCCCGGACAACAGCATCCAAACCGGCTAAGACAGCTATTTCCGCTGCATTCCCTTTAAGAATGCTTACTTTTACTTCTGAAAGAATATTTAAAGCACTTTTAGTTCTTAATTCAGTGGCCCCCGCCCCTACCGGATCCAAAATTACAGGGATATTTAGCTGATTAGCTTTTTTGCCGGCCTTAATCATAGCCTGAACCTGAGTTGGAGTAAGAGTACCTATGTTTAGAACCAGGCTCCCTGCTAAAGCCACCATATCGGCAACCTCTTCCAAACTGTGGGCCATAACCGGCAATGCTCCAAAGCAAAGAGTAATATTAGCACATTCACTAATGGTAACCTGATTAGTTATGTGGTGAACTAAAGGTTTGTTTTGTCTTACCTTGTTCAGATTATTTGAAATATTCTGTTTACTGAACATAACTGCCCACCTTCTTACCTAATTACTTTTTAACAATTATTCCTGAACACTGTTATAAAATATCTTACCATTAGAGAAATAAACTGTAAACTATTTTTTCTTTCTAAAAAAAGCAAGGAAAAAGCTTATCTCTTTAAACAATTTTCATAGCTTAAACATAGTATAGAAATGAGAAAGGAAACGAGCATAAGAAAGTAGTTTTAAGCTAATAATCCTTACTCATTCTCCAATTAATAGACCGGACAATAATCAGGTTACAGTTAGATTAAATCTTAACTGTAACAAAAAACAGTTTAAGACATATTATGTAGTAAGGGTTGCGACTACTTTCTTCCTTAAGATGCTTGTTTAACTCTGTTAAGAAAGGAGGAAAAAGCAATGGTTGACGGCTATCCTTACAGCCCCTCCAGTGGCGACTCCAGTTGGTGGATTTGGATTATAATTTTTATCTTTCTTTTAATCTGCATCTTCCCCTCACTATGCGGAGGACATAAAAACTATTACTAAAAGCAAGTCCTTACCGGCCTTAACCCTTGCAGGTGCAGCCCTTCTAGCAAATAAACGGACTTTTTCTTGGCATCAGATAAAAAATTTCATCTGGTGCCAAGATAAATTATCCAAGGGCTAGACAGTTCTTATCTTTCTCTTTTCCTTAAAAAGAAGGCCTTAGAACTGCTAGCTAACGGATAAAACCTAATAAAACATAAGGAGGTAAAAGAATGTCTAACAGATTCTTCGGTAATATTTTTGCTAATAATGGATTTTTCCTGGTTTTAATCCTGATCATCATCGTTGTTGCCTTATTCCCTTGCGGTACCTGCGGAGCTGGAAATACCTACTAGGACTTAACAGTTCTTAATAATTAATCTTAGCAAAAACGGGATGAATAGTGATTATTAACCTTAGATTTTTCTGCGGATAATGAAATGACAAGATTGAAAGGTGGTGCTTTTAGTGAATAACAGATATCCGGGAATTTTTGGCAATTTATTCGAAAATAACGGGTTTTTCCTAGTTTTAATTCTGGTTATCATTGTTGCTGGTCTCAATCCCTGCGGCTGCCCCTCTAACAGATACTAAAAAATTTTATAAAGGCTCCGGAAAATCGGAGCCTTTAATCTTTTTGCAGAATAAATTTTTAATTTTTATCTCTCTTTCTCCTATTCTCTCATATAATAAAGTGATGATAACTTACAAGGCAGAAATTTGGGGAAGAGAACAGCGAGGTAGATAATATGAGGGATCCCGATCACAATAAAATAGAGCAGTTAGAAAAAAAAGTATTAAATTTGGAGCAAAAAGTAAAGCAACTAGAAGGAGAAATTATCCAATTAAAAAAATCTCCCCCGTCCTCCAGGTCTACTCCCAATTCCAATATTAGCAAAGGACAATCTGCAAATTCTCAACCTTCCTCTTTCTTTGACTTTAACCCCAATCAACAGCAAACACAGCAAAATAACCCCTGGGGGAAACAGCAAACTAATCCTTTTGACGGCAGCCAAGCTAATCAAAACAACCGAGGTCCTCAAAAACAGCAGCCCTTCGACCCCTTTCAAATGCTATTTAGCAATAATCCCTTGTCCCAGGCAGCAGGAGAATTAGGCGGTACTTTTCAGGAGTTGGCTAATTCCTTTTTAGGCAGAAAAGATATTATTGACGCTTTAGAGATAGGTTGTGCTGCCTGCAAAGAAGCAGAAAAAAAAGCCAGGGAATTTGCGGATGGTTTTGGTAGTTTGGCAAGAAATTTAGAAACCATTACCTTCATCATAAAAACAATCCGTTCTTTTATCAGCGGGGAACCAACAAGTCAAGATCCGACCCAATTAATCAATCTAATCTCCCTTATTTTACCAATGTTTATGAATACATCTAAGCACAGGGAAGGGCAAGGAAATCCTTCCAGAGGCCAGACAGAATCTCCCACATCTAGAAATCCTGATCCGCCAAAGGATAACAGGTTTAAAGATAATTTCTCTCCTCCAGATAAGAAAGACAAATTTGATAACAATGATTTAAACCCTTTTATTGAAGATGATTAATTATAAGAAAAGGAGGTATCCGATTTGGATAATGTAAACAAAATGATGTTTCAAATGCTGTTAGGGCAATTTATGGCTGCACTGAGAAGTTCAAACTCTCCCCTCTCCCAAATAAATTTAACCGATCAGGAAAGGGAAATGCTCGATAATCTTTTTTACAAAATTCAATCGGGGCAAAACATTTCCGAACAGGAACAAGAGCCATTGCTAATTTTAGGAGCAAAAATTGCCCGGCAGGCTAATTTAAATCCTGCCAGTGCAGCTCAACTAATCGGCTTAATTGAAAATCTAGTCGGAAGAGATAAAATCACACCGGAAATACGGCAAAAAATCAACGATATCCTCAACAGTTAATAGGTTACCTCAATAAAATCTTAGTTAGGAATGGAACCAAATTGTTTTTCTATTGATATTATATAGTGAGCAAAAATCTTAATGGTAGGCAGAGACCGGCATTTCCAGTCTCCCTAGCCTAAAAACTGTGAAAGGAGGAATAAAATATGACGGAAGGATACGGATACCCAGTAGCTGGAAGTGGTGGATACGGAGGTACATGTGGAAATAACGGTTTCTTTTTAGTGCTCATCCTTGTAATTATTGTCGCTGGTTTAATCCTCTGCGGCTGCGGAAACGATCTCTGTAAATAAGATCAGAACAGTTAAGGGGTTCCGCTAATCCGGAACCCCTTACTCCATTCTTAAGCATTTTTACTGCCGACTAAAAGGGCGTAATTTTTTAAGACGGTCACCGCTTCCGCCCTGGTCAGCGGTTGATCAGGTTTGAAGGTGTTATCGGCATATCCCTTCATCAAACAGAGTTCAATTGCCCTTTTTACCACCGCAGGATTAGAACATTCTCCTAAATCAGCATAATTTATATTAAAACTACCCTCACCCACAGCATCGATGCTCATCACTAAAATCTTGGCCGCCTCTTCCCGGGTAATAGGCTGGTTGGGATGAAATAAACTGTCAGTGCTCAAATCCAATCCCAGTTCATAAAGCTGGGTAACATCTTCAAAGAACCAGTCGTTAGGAGATACATCCCGATAATAACTGGCTATAACCTGAGTATCGGCCCTCAGATAATAATCATATTCCTCTAAATTCTCCACAGAAGAAAGATATCTATCCTTTAACATAGGCAGGCTAATTTTTTGCCACTGGACCATACTATTATAAATTTCTACCGGGTAGGTAAAATTATTTTCGCGATAATATTTCTTTACTGCCTCCGCAATCTTACTTGCCACTTCAGCCTTTTGTTCTCTAATTAAACTTTCCTGGTTAATTTTACCTGTCTCCCGATATACTTGAGCTAATATCCGGCAGAATTCTGCCCGGGTCATATAAGTCTGGGGACGGAAACTGCCGTCAGAATACCCGTCAACTAAATGAGAAAGGGCAAATTCTGTGATTACCTCTTCCGCCCAATGCCCCTTTAAATCGTTAAAAATCAAATTATATCCTTCCTTGGCAAAAGCCATCCCGGCAACCATAGAAACGACTAGGACAATTATAATCATTACCGCTCTTTTACTCATCACTTATACCTCCAACTCTATCAATTAATGATAGAATCTTTTAACCTCTTCCCTAACTTGTCCCTTAAAAGAAAAAGTTTACGCCTTTTTAACTAAAGATGTAAATTAAGTCTAAAAAGTTCCTTTATCTTCTCAAAATAAGCAAAATTTATCCCGTTGCAAAAAAATTACTACCTTAATTTATACCATACTATAAAAATTCGTCGATTATCCGCAGTTCTTGTCTAAATAATTTTTATAATCTTTCCAATATCTTTCTTAAGCAAATCTCAAATTAGGACCAATTTCTTTAGCAATTCTGAGGGCATTCTTGTATTCTTCCCTGGTAACTGGGCGGCAAAGAGAGGGATATTTTCCTGCTTCATGTTTCGGATAATACTGGTCCATGATATTGATATAAGTAAAAGGAGATATCTCTTCTACAATAAACCTTACTACTTCTTCCGTGCCGGAAACATTCATTGGTAAAACAAGATGTCTGACAATAAGTCCTCTTACCGCTAAGCCGTTTTCATCAACGACCAAGTCTCCCACTTGGTCGTGCATTTTTCTGATGGCTTTCTTAGCCACCGTAAAATAATCCTTAACTCCTGAAAATTCCTGGCCCGCAAAATTCCGGCTATATTTTAAGTCAGGCATATAAATGTCGATGACCCCCTCTAAAAGATCTAATGCCTCCTCGGAATCATATCCCCCCGAATTATAAACTAAAGGAATAGTTAAACCACCTTTAACAGCCAGCTCAACAGCCGCAATAATTTGAGGGACATAATGGCTGGGAGAAACAAAATTAATATTATGGCATCTGGCTTCCTGAAGTTCTAACATAATCTCGGCCAACCTGTTTACTGAAATTAGTTTGCCCTCTGCTCCCGTACTTATAAGATAATTCTGACAAAAAACACAGCGCATATTGCAATAAGTAAAAAAAATTGTCCCCGAACCAAAAGTACCCACCAAAGAACTTTCTTCTCCAAAATGAGGACCATAACCCGCTATATATAAACCTTCACCGGCTTGACAAAAACCCCTTTCACCGGCAGTCCTATCAATTCCACAGCCATGAGGGCATAAAGTACATTTTTGGAGCCGTTTCTTCGCCTCCTTTACCCTCAACTCCAATTGACCTGTTCTATAAAGTTCAAGGTAACCTGCTTCCATTTTTCCCCTCCTTTAGCCAGCTAATCTCTCTAGTTAATAAAGTCTTATTCTTTTTATGCTCTTATTTAGTTTCTACTATATATCTTATTTCAATTCCTTCCCCTGGCTAGCAGTCTTATCTATCCCTTTATGTTTATCGCTTACTCTACAATAATAGACAGATAATACTATAGCAGAAAAAAATAAAGGCCGCCATCTTTTACAGACAGCAGCCGGTCAAATTTCTAATTATACCTCTTATACCTCTTGCTTTTTCTCAACCAATTTAAGCACATTATCCTTATAGTCAAGCTGCAAACTGCTTCCTTCTCCTATTTCACCCTTAATCAAAGCCCGGGCAATTAGAGTCTCCACATTTCTTTGAATAAATCTTTTTAAAGGTCTTGCTCCAAAAACCGGATCATAGCCCTGTTTAGCAATGTATTCCTTAGCCTTTGCAGTTAACTCTAAACTAACTTGCTTATCTTTAAGCCGTCGTTGCAAATCAGCAAACAATAATTCAACAATCTCTTCTATTTCCCTGTCCGTCAGAGGTTTAAAGAGAATAATATCATCAACCCGATTTAGAAACTCTGGACGAAAATGCAGCCTTAATTCCGCCATAACCTGTTCTCGGGCCGACTCTTTTATGGTTCCATCTTCAGAAATGCCCTCTAAAAGATAGTGAGATCCCAAATTGGAGGTCATAATAATTATGGTGTTTTTAAAGTCAACCGTTCTTCCCTGGGAATCAGTGACTCTCCCATCATCCAGAATCTGAAGCAAAAGGTTGAAAACATCCCGATGGGCCTTTTCAATTTCATCAAAAAGAATTACAGAATAAGGTTTCCTTCTTACAGCCTCCGTCAGTTGTCCCCCTTCTTCATAGCCCACATAACCCGGGGGAGCACCAATCAAACGGGAGACAGCATGCTTTTCCATATATTCGCTCATGTCAATCCGAATAATATTTTCCTCGGAATCAAATAAGGCCTCTGTTAGTGCCTTGGCCAACTCCGTCTTTCCTACCCCGGTGGGTCCCAGAAAGATAAAGGAACCAACCGGCCTCCTGGGATCACTGATCCCGGCTCTGCCCCGCAGAATGGCATCTGCAACCCTTTCTACTGCCTCATCCTGCCCGATCACCCGTTGATGTAAAATTTCATCTAATTTTAACAGCTTTTCCCTTTCTCCTTCCGCCAATTTCACCAGGGGAATACCCGTCCAGCGGGAAACAATTTTAGTAATCTCTTCCTCCGTTACCTCTTCCCGCAAGATAGCACCGCTGCCTCTTTTTTCCGCTAGTTTAGCTTCTGCCTCTTTTAGTTTCTTCTCCAGTTCAGGAATTCTGCCATATTTTAATTCGGCAGCTTTATTTAGGTCATATTCTCTTTCCGCCCTATTCATTTCCTGATGGGCCTCTTCCAACTGTTCCCTTAACTTTTGTACATCCTGCAGAACGCCCTTTTCATCCTCCCATTTAGCCTTAAGTACTGCCAATTTTTCTCTTAAATCCGCTAGCTCTTTTTGCAAATTAACAAGCCTTTCTTGACTGGCTCTATCTTTTTCATTTTTCAGGGCAGCCTCTTCTATTTCTAACTGCATAACCCTCCTGGCTACCTCATCCAGTTCAGCAGGCATAGAATCAATTTCCGTCCTAATTAAAGCACAGGCCTCATCAACCAAATCAATAGCTTTATCCGGCAAAAAACGGTCCGTAATATAGCGATTTGCCAGAACCGCTGCGGTAACCAAGGCGTTATCATGAATTTTCACCCCGTGAAAAACCTCAAATCTTTCTTTTAACCCTCTTAAAATAGAAATCGTATCCTCAACACTGGGTTCCTCAACCAGTACAGGCTGAAATCTTCGTTCTAAAGCCGCATCCTTTTCAATGTATTTCCGATATTCGTCCAGGGTTGTAGCCCCAATACAGTGGAGTTCTCCCCTGGCCAGCATAGGTTTAAGCATGTTGCCTGCATCCATAGCTCCTTCTGCCTTGCCTGCCCCCACAATATTATGAATTTCGTCTATAAAAAGCAAAATTTCACCCTCGCTGTTTTTTACCTCCTGCAAAACAGCTTTTAAACGTTCTTCAAATTCTCCTCTATACTTGGCACCAGCCAGCAAGGCTCCCAGATCAAGAGAAAAAATTTTTTTATTTTTTAAGCCCTCCGGAACATCTCCCCGGACGATTCTATGAGCCAGTCCTTCCACAATAGCGGTTTTACCTACCCCGGGCTCTCCAATTAAAACGGGATTATTTTTAGTCTTGCGAGATAAGATCCTGATTACATGACGGATCTCTCCATCCCGCCCGATTACCGGATCCAATTTATTAAGCCTTGCCGCCTGCACCAAATCATAACTGTATCTTTCCAGTGCTTCATAGGTTGATTCCGGGTTGCTGCTGGTAACCCGCTGGCTACCCCGAATACTGCTCAGGGCTTGTAAAAACAACTCCCGGTTGATATTGTAGCGCTGAAAAACACTGCCTAAACGGGACGACTTCTCCACTTCATCAAGCAAAGCCAGAAATATATGCTCAACAGAAATATAATCGTCCTTCATTCTCTTAGCCTCATCTTCTGCCTTAATCAGAACATTATTGACAGAAGGGCTGAGATAAATCCTCCCCGATCCATAAACCTTGGGTTTTGAGGCCACAATCTTTTCCACTTCCCTGCTAAAATCAGCAGGAAGGATATCCATTCTACTCAAAACCCTAGGCAGCAAACCATCCTCCTGTTCAACCAAGGCCAAAACCAAGTGTTCCAAGTCAATTTCCTGATTACCATAGCGCAAGGCCTTACTTTCAGCCTGCTGCAATGCTTCCAGAGACTTTTGGGTAAGACGGTTCAAATTCATCTTTTTCCTCCTTCCTAATCTTTTTAACTTCTAGTTATATTTTTAACCGAGCAAGTTCTTTTCATCTGCTTGTCCCAGCTTTCAAATTACCCTATCTTCAGTATAGCTCAAAGGTCAAAAAAGGTCAAACTTATCTTAAAGAAAAAGTCGGTCAAATCTGACCGACTAACTGTTTATCTCTGCCACCCGAAGCTGGGCATTCCAATTTACCTCGCAGCCTAAATATTCACCCACATAGCGCAGGGGGATCATAGTTCGATTATTTTTTATGATTGGACTGGTGTCCATTATTCTTTTTTCTCCTCCTAACTCTGCAATATTGCTGCCGATTGTAAACTTAATCTCCTGTCCATTCTGCACAATCCTAATATCCATCTTATCAGGATCCCAGCTCAATTCAGCATTTAAAGCCTCTACAATTGCCCGAAGGGGAACTTGGAGGCGATTTGCCCCGTCAAGATAAGGGGCCGTGTCAAACTGCACCCTTTCCCCATTTACTACAACCTGTATTTCTTCCTGCCTGCCGCTGCCGCCCCTAGAATCCGCTTTTTCCCCGTAACCGTAAATCAAATACTGCTCCCTTTCCTGCTTAAACCGCTCCAGTTCGGTAGCATACTTACTTTCAATCTGCTGGGGAGTTAAACCCTGTTCCAAATACTGGCCGATTTTATTAGTTCCCATAATTTTATCAAACATCACAATGGTTTTGCCGCTTTTAGGCACGGTGAAATTATTTAAAGAATGGGCATAGGTTAGTGCATAGATGCCGGTTTTAGCCGGATTGAAGGTATGATAATCTGTAATTTTTAAACGCACTCCACCGGCTTCTCCTCTAATTTCCGGAATAAATTCCACCCCGGGAAGGTTTGAATTGTTCAGAAGTTCGGCAAATTTAAAGGCATCTATCCCTTTTCCCCCGATCCATTTAAATTTATCCGCCTGGAAAATGCCTGTTCCTTCCCCCAGCCCTGTGGCCATATAACCAAAAGCAGAATCAAGATCCGGAATATTGGGAGAAGTTTGAACCCAAGGCAGTCCGGTATCTTGGAAAACCATGTCCCTGGTATAACCTTCCATGGGAATAACGACAAAATTTGCTCCAATCTTCCGATTGAAAAAGTGAGCCAATTCTCCCACCGTCATTCCATGGGCCATGGGCAGGTTATCCACACCAACAAAGCTCTTATAAGGATCCTCTAAAACCGGGCCCTCAACAATAACGCCTCCGAGAGGATTAGGCCGATCCAAAATAATAATTTGCTTGTTATATTTTGCTGCCGCTACCATACAATAATTTAAGGTTGATATGTAGGTATAGGATCTAGCTCCGATGTCCTGGATATCATAAAGAAGGACATCCACGTTTTTCAGCATGTTTTCGGTGGGCATCCTGGTTTCCCCATAGAGGCTGTAAACCGGGATACCTAATTTTTCATGCTGATAAGATTCCACATAGGCTCCGGCCTTGGCTTTCCCATCCAGGCCATGTTCAGGAGTATAGATCGCTGTCAAATTAAGAGTGGGATCCGCTGCCAGTACTTCTAGGGTAGAAATGCCCTTACTGTTAACTCCGGTCTGATTAGTAATTAAACCCAATCTCTTACCCTCAATTAAACCCCGATACTTTTCTAGTAAAACTTCGTTACCCAGCTTAACCACCGGGACAGTTGCCGCCTCCGCTAAAGAAGCAAAAGACAGGGTTAAAAAAACAATTATAACTACAGTTGCAATAAACCTTTTCAAGCTCCTACCTCCTTTTCTTTACTACCCGCTTTTTTAAGAGTTTGCAAATAAAGTTCTGCCTCCCTCAGATTAGGAAGTTTTTCCTGCATAAAACCAAACTGCTCCTGCCAATAAAATTCCTCCACCAACTTTATCTGGTTTTCCTTTAAATCATATAGATGGTAAACATAGCGATCAACACAACGTTCCAGCCGGATAATTTCTTCCTTTAAAAGAGCCAGCTTTTGCCGGCCGGCAAAAAAACGCTGAAAAATAGCAAGATTTTCTGCTGAAGGAAGGGGAGTTGGCAGCAAATTAATTTTTTCTTCCAAAGTTTTGGTGTAACCGGCAGGAAAACGCTTCAGCCCTTCCCAAAAACTGATCAGCATTTGCCTGAATAAAGGATTTTCGACCCTTCCCCTCAAAATCTCCTGCTCTTTCTCGCTTTGTTCAGGAGAAAACAATTTGGGATTATGCTTGTCCCTTAGCTTAAGCCGGGCAAATAAACTAATTCTTTCTCCTTCCAGTTGGCAAGTTAATTCTTTCAGCTCGTGATAATTTTGAAGTAAATCCTGGTTTAATTTTAACTCTTTAAAATAGCTTTCTTTCACGGCAGCAAAACTAGTTACCTTCAGACAATCCGCCGGCTCAATTAAAAAAAGATTAGCAAGCTCCTCTCTTTTTCCCTGGATTAATTGGGCTAAATAATTTAGTTTTAACTGTTCTTCCCTCCCTGCAGGATACAGAGGCAGTCTTTGTAAATTTTGACGTTTTACTTCCGCAAAAGTTCTCCCCCTTTCCTGCACCAAATGCTGATAATAAAAATTAGCCAAGGTGCTGTTGAGTAAAGACAATAGATAAAAAGTATCAAAACCACAGCCAGACCTAAGGAGGATATTCTGGACATTGCTGAGATTAGCTTTAAATTTTCCGTTCGGAGCAGCAATTAAGCGATCACTGGTCTGCCGCAAAACAAGTTGGGAGCGGGAAGTCAAATTAAGGCGGGGGCTGTTTAAGGCGTACCAGGGAATAATCCCCTTTCTAACCTTATACCTCTCTTTTAAAGCAATATAATTTTTCAATTTCCCCTCTTTGCACTGGCAGATAAAGTAATCATCCCTTTCCTTTAACCAAGTCAGAATTTCTTCCTCAACCTCTTCCCCCTCCGGAATTAAGACCAGATATTGCTTGGGAGTCAAAACCAAATAGGGCAAAATTTCTTCCCCTCCAAAACAGGGTAAAAAATAATCCCCTTTTAATCCGGACTCTTTAATTTCATCTTCCTGCACTAAAAATACTCTGTTATTGCCGGTCTCAATCCCCCGCGTAATTGTTTCCGCAACTTGCCCTAAGAGAGGATAGCCTCTGGAATCCAAATGCAAAAAAAGATCCTCTAATTCACTGTTAAAACTGGCGGCAATAGTTAGATTGGGAAAAGAAAAAAATCTCTCCTGATTGATCAAAACGGAATATTGTTCTGAATCAGCTAAAAACTCCCGCCTTTTTTCCTCATTATTAATCTTGGCAAGGTTGACCAGTTTTACTTCTCTGCTAATTCCGCCCTTTTGCCAAACGAAAAGACAGCAGGGGGCAGTAACCTGGGCAAAAACCCCTTCGCCCAAATCCACAATAGTAAGAAAACTGCCTTCCTCAAGAAGCTTTTTTCTTATATCCCGATAACCAGTCTGGTTAAGCAGGGTAGAAGGAACAAGAAAGCCCAATCTGTCTCCTTTTTTCATTAACTCTAAACTGAGTCGGATAAAAAGTTTATAGGAGTCAAAGGGAGCTTGACAGTCCTTCCCGTACCGCCTAAAAATAAACTCATTCCATTTGCTTAGATCCCCTCCCCAGGGAGGGTTGCCCAAAATTAGAAGACATTCATCCTCTCCTCCTTTAAACAATTGGGGGAATTCTTGCTCCCAAATAAAAAGATTATCTTCCTGGTTAAAGAAGATTTTTTCCGGGGATTGCCCACCCTCCAAAGGAGGACAAAAAAGAGAATTGCCCTCTTTTAGATTGATAAAAGTCAGAAGAGGAAAAGAAGGAACCAGCCCTAAGCGGCTACACAAAAAAATAAACAAGGCATGCTTCCCAATTTCCAGGGCCAAAACATCCAAATCAACGCCAAATAACTGTT
>DUMD01000150.1 GCA_012840065.1 Clostridia bacterium | reverse complement strand
TCAAGTTCAATTGGTGCACACACACAGAATCCATACTCAATCCAGTCTCCAGGTTTTATAACCTTCACTGCTTCTTCCGGAGTAACTAATTTTCTCCTATACTCATCCATGTAACTCATACTTTTTTCCTCCTTTAACATAGTTTACTAAAATTTTGATTCAGAATAATAATTTTCGACAACAATCTACATAATCCTTCTAAAAACACCTATTTCTAATATTCCCGTAAAACCAATAACTCATAAAGAAAAACTTATCATCATGGCTTTTAAATGTATTTTTTTTTGTTTTATCCTGCCAAACTAATTAATTTTAAAAGCATTATACAGCTTACCAAAATCAATTCCACCAATCTTCCTACCTTCATACATTGCTAAAAGTGATTTATGGCCTTCTTCTAAGACACGGGATTTAATTCCATAATTAATAGAAAGGTAGGCCTCAATATAAGCAGCAAAATGGTCACAGGCTTTGATTATTTCCCCATCCAAAGGGTGATATTTATCCTCATTATATTTCTTCCCTATTTCATCCTCAGTCACAAATTTTATCTTCCCATTTTCAATTATTTTATTTTTAAGTTCATTTTCCGTAAAATACTTTATTTCCTTATGCCAGGAAACAGGAAGAAGCGGGAAAATTTTTTCTTCAAGCTGCTGGCTTTCTATTTCTTTGATTAATTCCTCAAGCCCTTCAACTGATCTTTTAATAGGAGAAACGATATCCCTCGTAAGAACTTCAGGCAAATCATGAAACAAGCCAGCAAAAAAATTATTATACACCCTAGTCTGACATGCATTTAATTCAATTGAACATAAATAAGCTAAAATAGCAACAACTAACATATGGCCCATAACTGATGTTTCGGGAATACGAGGCGTCTGCGACCACCTTTGTTGAAACCGTAATTGACCAACAAGATCTAAAAAATTCCTAGTCTTTTTGCCTAATTGCAGCTTTTGTACCCCAATCAAATCCCAATATTCTTCAATTTCATTCTCTATTTTTGCCTTTGTATCTTCCAATCCATATAAATTCATGTTTAAATTATAAATAATTTTAAACTCCCAATTTGTTGCCAGGTAATGTGCAGCCTTAAGAATTCTTTTTTCCAAATAAAAATCCTGGGAGGCAAAAAGATAGGATTCAAATCTCTGCATAAAGTCCTTTCTAATTCCCTCAACCCTGTTGTTAAGCTGTTCTAAAACCCATTGGTTAAGTTTATCACCTTTTTTCTCCATTAATTTATGATAAATGGGAGGTTTTATATCTGTTAATACAATTCTATGTAAAAACTCAAAAACTCCCCCTTCAATAATCTTAAGCCAGTTAATTTCTTTTTTCCCATCGCATTCCTCATATTTTGCCAAAACATAGGCCAAAATCATTTTGTGAGCTTGCTTATCCAATTCGCTGAATCCTTTGTGAGGTCTAATATGATCATTCCAACGTTGTATACTTGCAGCCTCATAAATAAGCTCTATAAATGCTTTTTTAAGCAAAAATAAACACCTCTTTCTGAATAGATTTCCAAATAATGATAATTATTTAAACTTTTCTATTTTATTCTAGCAAATCCTGTTTGTTTTAATAGGTAAATAAAAACCTAAACTTTTATACTACGACTAATACTAACTTAATTGACAAAACATAATTATTTTAGTATACTAAGTACGCGAAAGATTTTCATTGGGCCATTAGCTCAGCTGGAAGAGCACCTGACTCTTAATCAGGGTGTCCAGGGTTCGAGCCCCTGATGGCCCACCATCTATACGTCAACAACCTCCTAACTAAGGAGGTTTTTTTGTGACCTTCTGAATTAGAATTTACTGTAAAAAGGTCACAATTTTGGTCACATTTTTTATTTGATATGATATACATACCTATTATTCATCATATTGATTATGAATACAGCACCCCCGGACCTACGCCTGGGGTGCTTTTTTAGCTTCTTCCAGCTGTATTGCTTTTGCCCTCACTATGCCCACAGTGCTCTCCTCAAAGATAGCTTCAATTCCTCAATGGTCTTTAGAGTATACTATCCAAGATCATTTTTTTTACAATTTTTAAAGAATTTTGGTGCAAAATTGGTGCAAATTATTTAAATAAAAAATCCCGCAAGCAATTGCAGAATATGTATTCAAATGGTATAGGGACCAGAATCAAGCTGAAATCATAAAATTATCTAACAGATTTTATAATTAGGTAAAAACATTTTTATTTAGTAAGGATAATAGTGGTGTCAGAAGAACAATTTACTCTATACGCATGTACCGAATGAATACTTACTAAAAGAAAAAATCTCCATAATAAAGTAAAAAAAGCAAGCT
>DUMD01000149.1 GCA_012840065.1 Clostridia bacterium | reverse complement strand
GGAGGAGATTAGGGGTGTGAGTTACAGCAATGAAAGTAGGAAAGTTGTTCGGTGTTCAACTGATTATTAATCCCTATTTTTTAATTTTAATATTTTTATTTAGCATCATTGGACTGCTTCCCCAGGCACTGATTCTTTTTGGAGTAGTTATTCTTCACGAATTGGCACATGTGCTGGTAGCTATCGGGTCCGGACTAAACATAAAATCGGTGGAGCTTTTACCTTTTGGGGGGGTAGCTAGGGTCGAAGGACTTCTAGGTACTAATCCTGAAGTAGAAATAAAGGTTGCTTTAGCCGGCCCTATAAATAATTTGATTTTAATTGGTTTAGCCTATGCTTTTTATCGTTATAATATTTGGCAAGAGGAACTAACTTTTTTTTTCATTCGTTGTAATTTTATTATGGCCCTATTTAATTTAATTCCTGCTCTTCCTCTAGATGGGGGACGAATATATAGGGCAAAGCTTTCAGCTAGGATGGGTTTCCGACGGGCTACGGAACTGGCGGCCAACCTCGGAAAACTGATAGGGATTATCTTGGGGATAATAGGTATGGTTGGTTTTTATTTTAGCTATTTTAATATTATAATTATAATTATTGCTTTTTTTCTTTATCAGGCAGCCAAAAAAGAAAAAGGAATGGCAGCCTATATTTTTCTTAGATATCTTACCAGAAAAAAAGAGGAACTTCATTTAAAAGGGGTTTTGGTAGGTGAACAATTAGTAGCTGAACCTAGTACGACCTTAAACGAAGTACTAAGACTGATTGTTCCTCAAAAATACTGTACATTGCTGGTATTGGACAATCAAAGTAACATTATGGGAGTTTTAACTGAAGGTATTTTGATTGATGCTTTGTTAGACCATGGAGGAAACTTGCCGGTGAGCCAGCTTTTGAAGGAGAAAAACGGGGAAAATTGTCGAAATTGACGTTTTTTTGGTGTAAAAGAGGAATATAGGATTATATGCAGAAAATAAAGCTATAGGGATTGAGTATAATAGTTAAGCTAATAATCTAATAATATATGTAGCTTTAGCTAATGAAAATGAGGAGGCAGTAGATTTATGTTAGAAAAGTTAATAAAAGAAAAGCTACTTCCTTACGTATCTAAACCGGCAAGATATTTAGGTAATGAATGGAATGTTTTAACACAGGATTGGGACAGTTCAAAATTGAGAATTGCCTTGGCTTTTCCAGATGTTTATGAAGTAGGTATGTCCCATTTAGGGTTAAAAATATTAAGAGAGAGTCTTTTGAGTAATAAAAATTATTTGGTTGAACGGGTTTTTGCTCCCTGGGTGGATTTAGAGGAAAGGATGAGAGCCTATAAGGTGCCTCTTTTTAGCCTCGAGTCCTGGCGTCCGCTTAAATCTTTTGACTTAATCGGTTTTACCCTTCAATATGAACTGAGTTTTTCTAATGTCGTTAATATGTTGGATTTAGCGGGGATTCCGATTAGATCCGAAGAAAGAGCGGATGATGATCCTATTATTATGGGGGGAGGACCCTGTGCTTTTAATCCTGAGCCAGTGGCGGATTTTTTTGATTTAATTGTTATTGGCGAGGGAGAAGAGGTAATTTTAGAAATAGCTGAAGCCGTTGCTTTTTGGAAAGAAAAAGGGAAAAGAAATAGAAAAGAATTATTATTACAGCTTTCTAAATATTCTGGCGTTTATGTACCTTCCTTATATAATGTTGAATATGGAAATGATGGCATTATTCTCAATATTAAACCAAAAAGTAAAGAAGTTCCTAAGATTATCAAAAAAAGAATAGTTACTGATTTGGATTCTTCTTTTTTTCCAACAAGGCCAATTGTGCCACATATGGAGATAGTTCACGACCGGATTATGTTGGAATTATTTAGAGGTTGCACCAGAGGCTGTCGTTTTTGTCAAGCCGGTATGATTTATCGTCCCGTTAGGGAAAAAAAATTAGAAACCCTGTTAAATCAGGCTGAAGAATTAGTAAAATCAACAGGTTATAACGAGATTGGTTTAACTTCCTTAAGCAGCAGTGATTATAGCAAAATAAAGGAACTGGCAGAACAATTGCTTGACAGATATGGGAAAAAAGGAGTGGGTGTTTCTCTGCCCTCACTTCGAATTGATAATTTTTCTTTGGAATTAGCCAAGGAAATTCAGAAGGTAAGGAAGGCCGGGCTTACATTTGCTCCTGAAGCCGGAACTCAAAGGTTGCGGGATGTTATAAATAAGGGCGTTACGGAAGAGGATGTGCTATCAACTGCGGAAAGCGCCTTTAGAGCAGGCTGGTCTTCCATAAAACTTTATTTTATGATTGGGCTACCAACAGAGACGGATGAAGATGTAATTGGTATTGCTGATTTGGCCCAAAAAGTCTATGAAGTCGGGAGAAAAGTTAATAAAGAAAATAAAGGTTCGAAGAAACAGATAAAAATTACGGTAAGTGTTTCCTCTTTTGTTCCTAAGTCTCATACACCTTTTCAATGGGTTCCTCAAAATACCAGAGAAGAATTAAAGAGAAAGCAGGAATTATTGAAAAATGCATTGCCTAAGGATCGAAGAAAAATTGATTTTAACTGGCACGATGTTGAAGTGAGTTTTCTGGAAGGCGTATTTGCCAGGGGTGACCGGAGGTTAAGCAGGGTAATAGAACGGGCCCAACAATTAGGGTGTAAATTTGACGGATGGACTGAAGAGTTCAAGTTTCAAACTTGGATGCAGGCTTTTTCAGACTGTAAAATTGATCCCGAGCCCTATGCTTATCGAAAAAGAGAGTTCCAGGAGCTACTTCCTTGGGAGCATATTGATGCGGGAGTAACAAAGGATTTTTTAATGTCAGAATATAGAAAAGCAATGCGAGCTGAGACTACATGGGATTGCCGGCAAGGAAGGTGTACGGGCTGTGGGATTTCTGCTAATTTAGGAGTAGTTGGTCCTAGGTGCGGAGGTGAGGACCTTGATTAAATTGAGAGTAAAATTTTCTAAAAAAGGCCGTACCTGTTTTATTTCTCATTTGGATTTGTTGAGGACTTTTGAACGTTCGCTACGCCGGGCTAACATCCCCATTGCTTTTTCTCAAGGTTTTAATCCTCACCCTAAAATATCTTTTGGCTCTGTCCTGCCGGTGGGTTTGGAAAGTGAAGCAGAATATGTTGATTTCGTTTTATCAGAAGAATATGATTCTCTTAGATTTAAGGAAATTTTAAACCAGTTTCTCCCTACTGGTTTGTCTGTTGTAGCAGTAGAACAAGTGACACCGGATGCTCCTTCATTAATGGAGGAAATAAATCTGGCAGTCTATCGCTTAATAATTGATTTTGAATTACCTGTAAGTAAAAGTGAATTAATTTCTGATTTGGAAAAATTTCTTGCTCAGGAAAAGATTATAATTACTAAAAAAACTAAAAAAGGAGAAAAAGAAATTAATATCCGCCCTTTAATTAAACATTTAAAACTGGTTGCAACGGAGCAGTCCACCGAAAAAGAATGGATTCTAACACTGGCTGTCTATATGGGCTCTAAAGGTAGTGTTAGACTAGATCAACTATTAGTTGAGTTGAACAAGTTTTTACCTAAAATTGAATATGCAAAGTTCCTGAGAACTGGTTTATATATTGAAAAAAACAATGAAATTTATTGTCCACTTAATAAACAATTGGTTAAGGAGTGAATTCCGAGGAGTTGAGTTATATGAATAAAGAAATAATTGTTGATGTAGGCTGGGGAGAAACCAGGGTAGCTGTATTAGAAGAAGGAGTTTTAGTTGAAATATATGTTGAACGTTCCCAGGTTCAGAGGTGTGTCGGTAATGTTTATAAAGGTAGGGTTGAAAATGTCTTACCTGGAATGCAGGCAGCTTTTGTAAATATCGGGTTGGAACGTAATGCTTTTTTGTTTGTAGCAGATGCCAGGTGCCCTGATGCTAGAACAGCCGTACTTAAAAATATGAATAAATTATCTATCCATGAACTGCTTAAACCTGGGCAGGATATTATCGTTCAGGTTACAAAAGAAGCTATTGGGTCTAAGGGGGCTAGGGTGACTACCAACATAACTTTGCCCGGTCGTCATTTGGTTTTAATGCCTACTGTTGATTATGTTGGTGTTTCTCGCCGTATTGTTGATGAAGAGGAAAGAAATCGTTTAAGAGCATTGGCAGAAGAGGTAAAACTTGAAGATATGGGCTTGATTGTCAGGACTGTTGCAGAGGGCAGAGGAAAAGAAGAATTTGAGCAGGATGTCAAATATTTGCTGTCTGTTTGGCATACAGTGATGCAGAGGTTTAAGTTGAACAAAGGGCCAGGGCTGATTTTTAGGGATCTGGATTTAGTTTGCAGAACTATTCGGGATTTACTGGATAAAGATGTAAGCAGGTTTGTTATTAATAACGAGAAAGTATATAAAAAAGTATTAGATTTTCTTGATTACTTAGGCCCGGAATATAAGCAAAGGGTAGAATTATATCAAAATGATTATCCTATTTTAGAAGCATATGGGGTTGAGGCTGAACTGGAGCGAGCTTTAAAAAGAAAAGTATGGCTTAAAAATGGTGGTTATTTAGTAATTGATCAGGCCGAGGCTTTAACTGTGATTGATGTTAATACCGGTAAATTTGTTGGCAATAAGGATTTAGCGGATACGGTGTTAAAGACTAATCTGGAGGCGGCGGTGGAAATAGCAAGGCAATTAAGGTTGAGGGATATTGGAGGAATTATTATTATTGATTTTATTGATATGGAGGCCGCCGAACATCAGGAAATGGTTATCCAAACCTTACAAACGGCATTAGCTAAGGACAAGACTAAAACTAATATTTTAGGCATTACCCAGCTTGGACTAGTTGAAATGACTCGAAAAAGAGTTAGACATGGTTTGAAAGAAGTAATGTTAAAGGATTGTCCTTGTTGTGAGGGAACTGGCAAGATTATGTCAGAGGAAAGTATAAGTTTAAAGATAAAAAGAGAGCTTAAAAAACTAGTTAAGGAGAATTTAGAAGCAGAGGCGGTTTTAATTCAAGTTAATCCTACAGTGGCCTCAATTTTGATTGGACCTAATGGTCAGGATTTAGATAAGTTGGAACATTGTATAAATAAAAAAATATTTATTAAAGGTTGCCAGGAAATAGATAATGAAGAAGCAAAATTTTATTTTGGTACAATAAAAGAGGTAGAGAATATGGCTCTACCCGTGAGAATGGGGCAAAAACTTGAAGTATATATTGAAGAACCCCATGCTACCAATTATCAAGACGGTATTGCCCGTAAGGATGGTTATGTGATTGATGTGGAAGATGGGGTGAACTTTGTAGGCGAAAATGTGATGGTTGAAATTTCCAAAGTTTATAAAACTTATGCTAAGGCAAGAATTGCTGAGAATAGGATGGATAAAAAACTTCACAATACGATGATTTGATGCTTTTATTGACAAGAAAAAATGGATATGTTAGAATGTTTGAGTGCAGATTAGTAGTAGCTTTTGAGTTTTTTTCTACATCTGCAACCGCACGAAACGGGTCAAAAACTTTAAGTTACCTAGTTTTCGGCGAGTCTAAGATGGGGAGGTGCAAAGAGGATGTATGCTATTCTTGAAACCGGTGGTAAACAGTATAAAGTTCAGCCAGGGGATGTTATCGTTGTTGAAAAGTTAGATGCTGAAGTTGGAGAAACAGTTAATTTAGATAAGGTGATGATGATTGAAAATGAAGGACAGTATCAGGTAGGACAGCCATTAATTGATAATGCTAAAGTTGTAGCTAAGGTAATGGCTCATGGTAAGGGCAAAAAGGTTATTGTTTTTAAATATAAACCTAAGAAAAACTACCGTAGAAAACAAGGGCATAGACAGCCATATACAAGGCTGTTAATTGAATCTATTGAGGCTTAGTTAAAAATGATAGAAATTACTGTTTGGAGAAATAAGGAGCAATCTTTGGAAGCTTTTTTAGTGGAAGGACATGCTGGCTATGCTGACTACGGTCAGGATATTGTATGTGCTGCTGTTTCAACTTTGACTCAAACTGCAATTTTGGCTATTGAAGAATTGACTGGCGAGGAACCAGTGGTTGACTTATCTGAAGGAAGATTGTATTGTGAGGTTCCAAGCAGAATTTCTGCTAAAAAACAGGCAATAATTTCGACTATATTGGAAACGATGTTTGTTGGTTTGATGGCTATTGCGAAGGAATATCCGTCTAATGTGGCAATTAGCCAATTGAGGAGGTGAAATAAATGCTGCGCATGAATTTGCAATTATTTGCCCATAAAAAAGGGGTAAGTAGTTCTCGTAATGGTCGGGATAGCAATGCAAAGAGGTTAGGTATTAAACGTCATGACGGACAGTTTGTAACTGCAGGTAGTATTTTAGTTAGACAAAGAGGTACTCGCATTTATCCTGGACTTAACGTAGGTTTAGGCAAAGATGATACTCTATATGCTAAAGTTGATGGTTATGTAAGTTTTGAACGGAAGGGTAAAAATGGTAAACAAGTAAGTGTTTATTTACCAGAAGAAACAGCGGTTATTTAATGGTTGTCAAGGAGGGTTTTATCCCTCCTTTTTTATTTTCATTTTTTGTTAAAAGGCAGGAAAAGGATAAAAAGTTGTTGAATATGCAAATAAGGCAGGGGTTAGGTTAAAGTTAGGAATGGAGAATAGTAAATGGAATCCAAAACTTATCTAATCGGATTTGGGGTTATATTCCCAATTTTAATTATTATTTTTCAGGCAGTTATTTATAAGAAAAACGTACGTTTAAAATTATTAAATGAAATTCAGGAACAGTATTTAAGTCTTATCCGAAGTCAGCGTCATGATTTGATGAATGATTTTCAGGTTATATACGGTTATATTCAGCTTAATAAAAACGAAAAAGCTTTAGAGTATATTAGACATGCTTCTCAAAAGAGTCAGGAATTGGGTGCATTATTAAGAATTAACTTTCCTGAATTGAGTGTATTATTTTTAAAGCTTAAAGCTTTGGCAGAGTTAAAAGAAATTGAAGTGGAATTCGAAATTACGGAAGACTTAACAAAATTTAAGCCTAATTTAGATCTGCTTATTTTAGCGTATCGTAAAGCTTATGATTTAGGATGTGCAGAAATAGAAAAGCAATCTTTGGAAGAAAGAGTAATTTATTTCCGTCCTGTTAAGAGAGAAAAATATTATGGTGTGCTTTGTGAGGCAGGAGAAAAAACTATTTTTATTCCTTTTGCAGCTACTAATTGGCTAAAAAATCAATTTTTTATTTGGAAAAGGCTTATAACAATAAAGAAAAAGGGACAGAATTTTTTTGAATAGATTATAATTTAATGATTGGGTGATAATAATGTTTTTGGATAGAGCAAAGATTTATGTGAAAGCTGGAGACGGAGGAGACGGAGCGGTAAGTTTTCGCAGAGAAAAGTATGTTCCTCAGGGCGGACCTGATGGAGGAGATGGAGGCAGAGGCGGAGATGTTATTTTAAAAGTAGATGAGGGTTTGCGTACCCTAATAGACTTTCGTTATAAGCGTCATTATAAAGCTGAATCAGGAACCAGGGGACAGGGAAGCAATATGCATGGTCGAAGTGGGAAACCCTTAATTATAAGAGTTCCTCCTGGGGTAATTGTTATAGATGAAAAGACAAATCAAGTTATAGGTGATTTAACCGAAAAAGATCAGGAGTTGGTTGTTGCCAAAGGAGGAAGAGGCGGAAGAGGGAATGCCAGGTTTGTAAATTCAACCCGTCAAGCACCGACCTTAGCCGAAAAAGGAGAGCCCGGAGAAGAACATTGGTTAATTTTAGAGTTAAAACTAATTGCTGATGTTGGGTTAATTGGTTTTCCTAATGTAGGAAAGTCTACTATCCTTTCTAAGGTTTCAGCTGCTAAACCTAAAGTGGCTGACTATCCTTTTACTACTTTGACTCCTAACTTAGGTGTGGTAAATGTACATGGTGAGAGTTTTGTTCTTGCCGATATTCCCGGCTTAATTGAAGGAGCTCATCAAGGAATTGGGCTTGGTCACGATTTTCTTCGACATATAGAAAGAAGTCGAATTCTAATTCATGTAATTGATGCCGCTGGTACCGAGGGAAGGGATCCTTTAGATGATTTTTACCAGATTAATCAAGAATTGAAATTATATAATGAATCTTTGTTGGAAAAACCGCAAATTGTAGCTTTAAATAAGATTGATCTTCCTAATGCTCAAAAAAACTTACCATTTTTGCAGCGAAAACTGACTGAAGAAGGATACGAGGTTTTTGCAATTTCTGCTGCAACTGGTGAAGGTTTGCAGGCGCTAATGTCCAGGATTTTAGTTCTTTTAAGAGACTTGCCTAAAATAAAATTGGAAGTGTCGGATAAACGAGTAGAGATTTCAGAACAAGCTGAACAACCATTTCATATTAAAGTTGAAAATGGCATATTTATAGTTGAAGGCAAAAGAATAGAGAGGGCTGCTGGATTGACTGATTTCAATAATGATGAAGCATTTCGCCATTTCCAACTTACTGTTAAAAAAATAGGGTTGGAAGATGCATTAAAGGCTGCCGGGATAAAGGAGGGTGATATTGTTCGCATTGGTGACCTTGAATTTGAATATTTAGAGTAAAAGATATGCAAGGGCAGAGTTTTTAGAGAAACGGAGGTTTCAGTGGTAAATGGATTGCTATGATTGTGGCAATTGTCGTTCAGATGAGCCAGTATATTTTTGCAGTGGGAGAAATGAGTTTATCATAAACGAGACCAAACCACAAATTCGGGAAAGGACAAAATCAAATTGGAAAAAGGGAGAACCAAATTATGAACTACGGCGCCGGAGAATAAAACAGGAATCTGATAGTTTAAGAGGAATAAGCTGAAGCTTGATGCTGGGGGAGTATCACTCTCCCAGTATTTTTTTGCTCTTAAGATGTCTTCTATGATATAATATTTCCATTAATTAGCGTGTTGTCATAGGGGGGAGTTTGTTATGTACAGTCGGGGAAAAATTAAAAATGCCCGGCGCATAGTAGTAAAGGTTGGCACGAGTACACTAACTTATGAAACAGGGAAAATAAATTTTCAGATTATAGATAAAATTGCTTGTCAAATAGCTAATCTTATGAACCAGGGAAGAGAGGTGATTCTTGTTACTTCGGCGGCAATTAGTGTGGGAGTAAGCAAGTTCGGGTTAGCACAGAAACCGGAGTCTGTTCCTGAAAAACAGGCAATGGCAGCGGTTGGTCAGGGGATTTTGATGCAGTACTACGAAAAATTTTTTAGTGAATACGGTCAAATAGTTGCTCAGGTTCTCTTAACCAAAGAAGATGTGATTGATCGAAAAAAATACCTAAATATTAGAAATACTTTGTTTACACTTCTTAAATATAGGGTTGTTCCAATTATTAACGAGAATGATACGGTAGCTGTGGACGAAATAAAATTTGGTGATAATGATACTTTGTCTGCTTTGGTGGCCAGCGTGGTGGAAGCAGATTTATTAATTATCCTTTCTGATATTGATGGTTTGTTTACAGCTGATCCTAAAACTGATCCCCAGGCTAAACTGATCGAGGTTGTCGATGAACTTACACCCGAAATAGAATCTTTAGCGGGTGGGGTTGGAAGTTGGAGAGGTTCAGGAGGAATGACCACAAAAATCCAAGCTGCCAAAATCGGGGTTAATTCCAATGTGAGTGTGGTAATAGCTAATGGAGCTGATCCGACAGTTATTGAAAAGATAATTGATGGTCAGCCGGTAGGGACATATTTTGTCCCTAAAGAACATAAGCTTGAACAGCGTAAAAGATGGATTGCTTTCGGTTTATCTCCCCAGGGGATTCTTTATGTGGACTCTGGAGCGGAAAAAGCCTTAGTTAACAATGGCAGAAGTCTTCTTCCTTCTGGTATCGTAGATGTGAAAGGAGATTTTGAAGCTGGTCAGGCAGTACAAGTTTTAAATTTAGAGGGAAAAGAAATAGCAAGGGGAATTGTTAATTATAGTAGTGATGAGATTCAACAGGTCAAAGGATTAAAAAGCAGTGAACTGCAGTTAATACTTGGCTATAATGGGAGCGATGTAATTATTCATCGCGATAATTTAGTTCTTATGTAGGAGGTGACTGTTATGGATATTCGAGATCTGGTAATAAAAAAGGCCCAATTGGCTTCAG
>DUMD01000148.1 GCA_012840065.1 Clostridia bacterium | reverse complement strand
TTACTTCAAAAATATCTATACCTAGTGCTTTGGTAATCGTAGAAAATTCGTTTACCATTGCAATATCAACATCTCGCGAAATATTTTCGAAAACCTTTGATATTTCTGCTACCTCTATACTACTCGCCTCTATCAAATCCGCACGCGTTACTATGCTGAGAAGCTCTTTAGCTCGTTGCCGACTTTTAGGTCCCACACCTGCAATAATTGTAGGCATATTTTCAAACTCCTCAAATGCTCGCCCTTCTGCTATACGCTCAGGTGCGTAGGCCAAATAAAAATCTTTTTCGGCTTGCAATCCTGTACTTTCTAATATTGGTTGGAGTACATGCCTAGTCGTTCCTGGAGTAACTGTACTACGAATAATTACTAATTGTCCATTTCGCAAATGAGCAGAAATAGTTTTAACCGCTGACTTAATATAACTAAGATCAGGAATTCCGTTGATTACAGGTACCCCTACTGCTACAATAATTTCAGATGAAGACGCAAGAGCAGAGGCAGCATCCATAGTGGCTTTAAATCTCCCATGTGCTATTTGTTCTTTTAATATTTGTTGGATTGTATAACCATCTTTCTTTTCTAAATGAAAAGTTATTCCTTGATTTAGGTCGTTTACTAATTTTTCATTCACATCTACCCCTGTTACTTGACAACCCCTTAGCGCAAAGCTTAGGGATAATGGTAACCCGATAAAACCTAATCCGAAAACTGTAACTATTTTATTCTTCATGTGTGCCTTCCTTTCTGTTTTTCTACAAAAACACCTAATACGTACCTTGTATTTTTAAAATCTGATTTTTTCTAAATTGTTAAATTCTTTCACATTAAAAAATTAAATTAGTATATCCAATATCTTACTATATTGGTGTTGTCTGCTTAAATCTCCTACATCTTCTAAAGAATAGGAAAATAATTCATTATTTTGCCAATCTATATATATACGATAAAGAGTATTTAATATATCTTCTTCATCATTGATATCAGCATAATAACCTAACTGGCGTTCTTTTATCATTCGTACTACTTCCATAGTTTTAGGTCCAACCACAAAAATAGGTTTTTCTGCAAGTAAATACTCAAAAAATTTACCTGTTATCACTTCATCTGCCCCATCAACTTCAGAATGAATAAGCAGTAAAACATCCATCTTTCGCATCATATTCAATGCTGTTTGGTGATCCACTGCATCTTTTGCTTCTAGAATACCTTCCAATTTATCCGTCCATATGTGGTCAATTGGATTATGTGTATAAAAAATCAATTTAATCTCTTTATTAACTTTCAATATAGCCCTAAATAGGCTTTCTGGATTTCTTTCTCTACCAATAGAACCAAAATACCCCATAGTCAAATTATTTTTTTGGGTATTATTTCTGCATCTTCTTTTGTCGGCCATTTTTATATCAAATCCGTTCATGACAAGCAACGATTTTGATGTGATATCGAAAAACTTTAAGTTAATCTTTTGTAATATTGGCAAAGATACATATAAGAAATAATCACATGTTTTTAAAACATTCTGTTCACATATTTCACTTAGTTTTTTTGTCAAATAAGTATGTTTACTAAAAAGACCTCCACAATTCCAACTATCCCTATAATCGACTATGTAACAGATATTACTTCCTAGTATCTTTTTAATTATTAAACCTAATAACTGACTGCTATGAGGAGGAGATGAAACTATAACGTTTTTTATATGTTCATCTGAAATAAGCTTTAAAGCTGTCTTTAAGAATTTTCTTATAAAAAAAACTCCAGCATCCGGTATTGAAAATTCATTAATAACTTTCTTGAGATTGTTTCGCAAATTTGTAAACAAATATTTATCATTAGATGCATTTAATAATCTCGTCTTATTAAAATTTTCAGTAATATACTTTTGTAAAGGATCATCAATATATATAACTTTCATATTTTTAATTAAATTTTCATATCCGAAATAATTTATTTTTTCTCCTTTTGCGGCAATTATATAAACATCAATATTATTTTCGAGAAAAAACTCGGCCATTTTAAGAACTCTAATAGCTCCACCTAATGTTTCACAATATGGTATAAAGTCTCTACTTATTATTAACACCTTTTTATGCACGTTAGACAAATTGATACATCCTATCATTGTATTTTTTATCTTCAGAGTATTTTAAAGTATCACTCAATTGTGACACTATCTTAGTAAAATTTGATAAAGGAGTGTCCCCTGACGCAGCGCCAGGTAATGTAACAATACCTACATTTTTTTGCTCCATAAATTGTATCACCTAACTAAACTGTTCATGATTTCTTCTTGGCGCTTTCCAAATGCATCCCAACTAAAATGCTTTTCCACAATGTTTCTACCGTTACTGCCTACAGTCAACTCGCCTGAGAATATTTTTAA